>NZ_AKJX01000125.1 GCF_000276605.1 Acidovorax sp. CF316
GGCGGGGGCTTCGACTGGCTGCTGCTGGACGGAGAGCATGCGCCCAACGACGTGCCGCGCATGCTGGAGCAATTGCAGGGCATTGCCAGCGCACGCGCCATGCTGGGCGCGGGGCCTCACCCCGTGGCCCGCGTGCCCGTGGGCGACACGGCGCTGATCAAGCAGTACCTGGACATCGGCGCGCAGACGCTGCTGGTGCCCATGGTGGATACCGCCGAGCAGGCCGCGCACCTGGTGCGCGCCATGCGCTACCCGCAGGACGACGGGCAGGGCGGCATGCGCGGGATGGGCGCGGGGTTGGCGCGCGCTTCGCAGTGGATGCGCTACCCCGGCTACCTCAAAGAGGCCAATGCCCAGGTGTGCCTGCTGGTGCAGGCCGAAAGCACCCTGGCCATCGAGAACCTGGATGCGATCGCCCGCACGCCGGGGGTGGATGGTGTCTTCTTCGGCCCGGCCGACCTGTCGGCCAGCATGGGCCATGTGGGCAACCCGGGCCATCCGGCGGTGCAGGCCGCCATCGAGGACGGCATCCGCAGCGTGCTGGCGGCCGGCAAGGCGCCCGGCATCCTGATGGCCGACGAAAAGCTCGCGCGCCGCTATCTCGAGCTGGGCGCCGTGTTCGTGGCCGTGGGGTGGACACCAGCGTGCTGGTGGCCGCCACGCGCGACCTGGCCGCGCGCTACGGGCGCGCGCTGCACCCTGCGCAGCCGCAGCTGCCTGTGGCAGGCGCCTCGGTCTACGGCTGAGCGCTGTGTCTACAGCGGCCGCAGCCGGAGCTTTTCCGCCGGATCGGGGGGCTCGGGCGTCGGCACGCCCAGGATGTCGTCGATGGAAGGCTCGTCGGGCATGTCCAGAATCTGGTCAGCCGACAGCTCGACCCGGGCGGCGATGGTGGCCAGGGCGGCCGATGCCACCGCCTCGGGCGGCGGTGGCGTGCGCGTGCGTATCACCACGCCGCCGGGCCGGCGCTCGCCGTCCTGCCCCAGCACCGCGCGGGTCGGGGCGTTGCCGCAGCGGGCGCGCACAGCCTGCACGCTGTCCTGCAGCGCCTCTGCATCGACAATGCGCTCGCGCTGGCGCAGCAGCACCTGCTGGGCCATGTCGGCCAGCTTGGAGTTCAGGGAGCTTTCGGCCAGCTGCAGCAGGTTGCGCACGGCGCCCTCGGCATCGCCGGCCAGGCTCTGGGCCATGGCCTTCTCGGCGGCCTGGTTGATCTGGGGCAGGCAGTCGCGCACGAGGTCGGCGTAGGCTGGGTAGACATTGCAGGCATTGGCCATCAGCTCGGTCAGGCCGCGCGTATTGGCGTAGCGCATGCCCAGCGCATGCACCCATTTTTCTCCGTCCGAGAGGTCGATGGAGGTGGCCGCCAGCACGGCCAGCAGGCTGGCCAGGTTGCAGGCGGCCTCGAAGTCGAAGCTGGCCTCGCCGATCTCGCGCGCCATGTCGCGCACCGCCGCCACGGCGGCAGAGAACTGCCGCTGCTGGATGAGCAACAGGGTCTGGGCAATGCTGGCAAAGCGCTGGATGCGCTGGCTGTCCTGGTGGCGCTCCAGGATGCGGGCAAAGTCCGCCACGCAGCGCTCCATGCCCTTGCGGTCCTTGTCGGAAAAATAGGAAAAGGCCAGCAGCACCAGGGCCTGGAAATCGAACAGCTTGGAGTCGATGCCCAGCATGGCCGCGCGCGCGAGCACGCTGGCCGCAGTCTTGCGGTCACCCATGTAGAACGACATCATGCCCAGCTTCTGCATCCGCACCACCGAATCGGGGGTCAGCGCGCTGGCCGTGCGGTAGGTTTCGATGGCGTCCGTGAAGTTGCCGAGCTCCACCTGGGCACGGCCCAGCACGTCGTAGGCGTCGGCGAACGAGGCATCCTCGCCGATCAGGCCTTGCAAGGTGGTGATGGCCCGGGTGGCCTGGCCCGACTCGATCTGCGCACGCGCCACGCCGAGCTTGGCCCAGGGCAGGGCACGTGCGGCGATCACGGCTTCGAACAGCGTGCGTGCCTCGTCATGGCGGTTCAGGCGCAGCAGCAGTTCGGTGCCGATGCGCGCGGCATACAGCCAGTAGGGCTTGCGTGCCTCGAAGCGTTCCACGCACAGGCGCGAGGCGAGCTCAAAGTCCTCCTGCTCGATGGCGTCGAAAATGGGCTTGAGGTGGATTTTGCGCAGGCGCGCCAGGCTCAGCCGCTCGAACAGGGCGCTCGGGGTGAAGGGCTTGAGCAGGTAGCCATCGAGCGCCGATTCGGCCGCCTCGGCCACGGCAGCGTACGAGGCCTCGGCCGTGACCATGAAGAACACGGTGGAAAAAGGCAGCATCTGCGCGCGGCGCAGGTCGTCCAGCAGGGTCTGGCCGGACTGCCCGGTTTCGGCAAAGGCCTGCTCGCACAGCACATAGTCGAACACGGTGTGCTCCAGCCGGCTGCGGGCGTCGCGCAGGCGGCTGCACTGCACGATCTTGGTGACCCCGTACTCGCGCAGCTGCCCCACCAGAATGCTGCGCGAGGTGGCATTGCTGTCGATGATCAGCGCCAGGCTCTCTGGCGGATCTGGGTCTTTGCCTGTGGCCATCTGCGGCTCGGGGTGGTGTAATTAAAAGTAACTTACGCTGCAAGCACAGTGTATGCCCGGCCTGCGCGGACCGCGATGCGGGTTAGCCCGTCCCGGCCGGCCATGTGTCGGTTGCTTGCGACACAATGGCTGCCATGGACAACACAGACATCCTGCGGGTGGCGACCTACAACATCCACAAGGGGGTGCAGGGCATCGGCCCGGCACGCCGCCTGGAGATCCACAACCTGGGCCATGCGGTCGAGCAGCTCGATGCCGATATCGTCTGCCTGCAGGAAGTGCGCCGGCTGAACCGGCAGGAGGCCCGGTACTTCCAGCGCTGGCCCGAGCTTCCCCAGGCCGAATACCTGGCGCCTGAAGGCTACGAAGCGGTCTACCGCACCAACGCCTTCACGCGCCACGGCGAACACGGCAATGCACTGCTGTCGCGCTGGCCGGTGATCGGCCACCAGCACGAGGACATCTCCGACCACCGCTTCGAGCAGCGCGGCCTGCTGCATGTGGAGGTGGACGCCCATGGCCGCAAGATCCATGTGATCGTCGTCCACCTGGGGCTGATCCCGGGCAGCCGCATCCGCCAGATCGAGCGGCTGCAGCGCTTCATCGAGCGCGAGGTGCCGGGCGGCGCGCCGCTGGTGGTGGCGGGCGACTTCAACGACTGGGGCCTGCAGGTCAAGCGCATGCTTGCGGGTTTTGGTCTGTACGAGTTCGAGGAGCCCCGGGCCTTAACCTACCCCGCGCGCCTGCCCCTGGTGCAGCTGGACCATGTGTATGTGCGCGGCCTCACGCCCCTGTCGCTGCACGTGCCGCGCGGCCGCATCTGGTGGCGCATGTCCGACCACCTGCCCCTCATTGCAGAATTTGGCCTGTGAGCTTCGCCGCCGACCACCGGGTGCGCCTGCTGCAGGGCGCGCAGGAGCTGTTTCCCGCGCTGGTCGAGGCCATGGATGCGGCGCTGTCCGACATCCAGTTCGAGACCTACATCTTCGACTTCACCGGCAGCGGCGCCAGTGTGGCCGAGGCCCTGGAGCGGGCAGCCCGGCGCGGCGTGCGCACCCAACTGGTGGTGGATGGCGTGGGCACGGGCGCTTTTCCGCTGGCGTGGACGCAGCGCTTCTCGGCCGCCGGGGTGCTCTTTCGCGTCTATTCGCCGCTCGGGCCACTGGGCCTGCTGCTGCCCCACCGCTGGCGCCGCCTGCACCGCAAGCTGTGCGTGGTGGACGGCTGCATGCTGTTCTGCGGCGGCATCAACGTGCTCGATGACCTGCACGACCCCCATTTCGGCGCGCTGGCCGCGCCGCGCTTCGACTTTGCCGTGCAGGCCACGGGCAGCCTGGTGGCGGTGGCCAGCGACACCATGGACCAGCTGTGGTGGCGCATGCAGGCCATGCGCGACATGCGCGAGCGCCGCCTGCCCGAAGCCCTGCAGGCACTGCGGGCGGCCAGCGCCGCCCAGCACGCCGCCCAGGCGGCGCAGGAAGGGCCGACCATGCGCGCCGCGCTGCTGCTGCGCGACAACGTGCGCAACCGCAGCCGCATCGAGCGTGCCTACCGCCGCGCCATCGGCGCGGCGCGGCACGAGGTGATCATCGCCAACGCCTACTTCCTGCCCGGCGGCAAGCTGCGCCGCGCGCTGCTGATGGCGGCGCGCCGCGGCGTGCGCGTGCGCCTGCTGCTGCAGGGCCGCTACGAGTACTTCATGCAATACCACGCGGCGCGGCCGGTGTATGGCGCGCTGCTCGCGGCCGGGGTGGAGATCCACGAGTACGCGCCGAGCTTCCTGCACGCCAAGGTGGCCGTGGTCGATGCGCTGGGCGAGCGGCCCTGGGCCACGGTGGGCTCGTCCAACCTCGACCCGCTGAGCCTGCTGCTGGCGCGCGAGGCCAATGTGGTGGTGGAGGATGCCGCCTTCGCCGCCGAGCTGCGCGCGCGCTTGGTGCAGGCCATGGAACAGGCCGGCCGGCGCATGGAACCGGCGCGCTACGCGGGGCGCCCGTTGCGCCAGCGCGTGCTCGACCAGGTGGCCCATGCGCTGATGCGCCTGGCCCTGTGGATCACGGGCCGCCGGTACTGATACCGATGGCAGGCTTTGCTGCTATATAAATGGTAGCTGTATCGCGATGCGGGCCGGGGGTAGCTAGGTAAAACCTTTGCCAGGCGTAGCGCCTCGTTCACTGTTACGATGCCGGACATGTCCAGTCCCACTGCCGCCGATATGACGACCACCCCGCCGGACGAAGAAGGCACGCCCGTCTCCGTCAAGATCCGAGAGCGCCTTGCCGCCGCACGCAAGCGCTTCAATGCCAACGACAACATCGCGGAGTTCATCGAGCCGGGCGAGCTGGAGAAGCTGCTGGACGAGGTCGAGGCCAAGATGCAGGGCGTGCTCGACAGCATGGTCATCAACACCGCGGGCGACCACAATACCCACAACACCGCGCGCCGCGTGGCCAAGATGTACCTCAACGAGGTGTTCAAGGGCCGCTACGTGGCGCAGCCGCCGATCACCGAGTTCCCGAATGCCGAGCACCTCAACGAGCTCATGATCGTTGGGCCCATCACCGTGCGCAGCGCCTGCAGCCACCATTTCTGCCCGGTGATCGGCAAGATCTGGATCGGTGTGATGCCCAACGAGCACACCAACGTGATCGGCCTGTCCAAGTACGCGCGCCTGGTCGACTGGGTCATGGGCCGCCCGCAGATCCAGGAAGAGGCCGTGGTGCAGCTGGCCGACCTGATCATGGAAAAGACCCAGCCCGACGGCCTGGCCATCGTGATGGAGGCCAGCCACTTCTGCATGTCCTGGCGCGGCGTGCGCGAGATGGACAGCAAGATGATCAACTCCGTGATGCGTGGCGTGTTCCTCAAGGACCCCTCGCTGCGCCGCGAATTCCTGTCCCTCATTCCCGGAAAGAACTGACCATGCTCGTACGCCTGCTCTATGCCAGCCGCGCGGTGGACACCTCGCCCGCCGCCATCGAAGCCATCCTCACGCAGTCGCGCCAGCACAACCCGGGCAGCGGCATCACCGGCGTGCTGTGCTATGGCGGCGGCATCTTCCTGCAGGCCATCGAGGGCGGCCGCTCGGCCGTGAGCGACCTGTACGGCCACATCCAGCGGGATGCGCGGCACCAGAACGTGGAGCTGCTGCACTACGAGGAAATCACCGAGCGCCGCTTCGGCGGCTGGACCATGGGCCAGGTGAACCTCTCCAAGATCAACCATTCGATCCTGCTCAAGTACTCCGAGAAGCCCGAGCTCGACCCGTATGCGGTGTCGGGGCGCGTGTCCTTCGCGCTGCTGGAAGAACTCATGGCCACGGCGTCCATCATCGGGCGGGCCTAAAGAGGACTGGCCACCAGGCCCGCTCTTTTTTTTCAGACCTCCGAACCCGGGCCGCAGCCGCCGACGCGCTGCGGCTTTTTGCATTCCTTTTTCCGCCGTCCCACCGTGACCCTCAATGCCTTCGGCCTCATCATCCTGGCGGGCCTGATCCATGCCTGCTGGAACATCGTGGCCAAGAAGGCGGGCGGCGACTCGCGCTTCGCATTCTTCACCTCGGTGCTGATGATGCTGGTCTGGGCGCCGCTGGGCTGGTACCTGGGACGCGATGCGGTGCCGCTGTGGGGGCCCATGGAGTGGGGCTTCGTGGTGGCCAGCGGGCTGCTGCACGTGGGCTACTTCGTCATCCTGCTGCGCGGCTACCGCAAGGCCGACCTCACCGTGGTCTACCCGCTGGCACGGGGCTCGGGGCCGCTGATGTCGTCGCTGGTGGCGGTGACGCTGCTGGGCGAGCGCATCTCGGCGCTGGGCGTGGCCGGCATCGCGGGCGTGGTGGGCGGGGTGTTCCTGATCGCGGGCGGGCCCGGCCTGCTGCGCGCAGCGCACGACCCCGCCGCGCGCGAGCGCGTGTACAAAGGCATCTGGTATGGCCTGGTCACCGGCGCCTTCATCGCCAGCTACACGGTGGTCGACGGCTACGCCGTCAAGATCCTGATGATGTCGCCCATCCTCGTGGACTACATGGGCAATTTCGTGCGCGTGGCGCTGCTCGCGCCGGTGGTGCTGCGCGACCTGCCCACGGCCGGCCAGCTGTGGCGCGCGCAGTGGCGCTTTGCGCTGCTGGTGGCGGCCGTGAGCCCCGTGGCCTATGTGCTGGTGCTGTATGCGATGAAGGAGGCGCCCATGTCCCATGTGGCCCCGGCGCGCGAGGTGTCCATGCTCTTTGCCGCGCTGATCGGCGGGCACCTGCTGGGCGAAGGCGACCGCGTGGCGCGCATCTGCGGGGCGGTCTTCATCGCGGCCGGCGTCACCGCGCTGGCACTGGGATAGTCCATGCTGCTCGGGTGCGATTTTTCGAGCAGCCCCACGCGGCGCAAACCCGTGGTGCTGGCCCTGGGCCGGCGCGAGGGTGCGCGCGTGCAGCTCACCGGGCTGGTGCGCCTGGAAACGCTGGCGGCCTTGGGCCGCTGGCTGGCCGAGCCGAGGCCCTGGGTCGGCGGGTTCGACATGCCCTTCGGCCTGCCGCGCGAACTGCTGCAGACCCTGGGCTGGCCGCTGCAGTGGCATGCCAGCATGCAGCACTACCAGGCGCTCACGCGTGCGCAGATCCGCGATGCCTTTGCCGCCTTCTGCGACGCGCGTCCCGTGGGCGGCAAGTTCGCGCACCGCGCCACCGATGGGCCCGCGGGCTCCAGCCCGTCGATGAAATGGGTGAACCCGCCCGTGGCCTACATGCTGCACGCGGGCGTGCCCCTGCTGCTCGAAGCCGGCGTGCACCTGCCGGGCCTGCATGCGGGCGACCCCACGCGCGTGGCGCTGGAAGCCTACCCCGGCCTGCTCGCGCGCGAGGTGCTGCAGCGGCGCAGCTACAAGAGCGACGATGTGGCGAAGCAGACCCCCGAGCGCCTCATTGCGCGCAAGGACCTGGTGACCGCGATGGAGCTGGGGCAGACGCGCCTGGCCCTGCGCCTGAAGCTCAGCCACGCGCAGCGCGATGTCCTGGTGGCCGATGCCAGCGGCGACAGCCTGGACGCCGTGCTGTGCATGCTGCAGGCCGGCTGGGCCGAGCAGCGCCATGCCGAGGGCGATGCGCTCTACGGCCTGCCGCCCGGCCTGGACCCGCTGGAGGGCTGGATCGTCACCGCGCCCATGCCCCTGGCGGCCACAATGGCGCCATGACAGGTGCTGCCGCTTCGATCCAGGCGTGCCGGCTGTGGGCTGGGGTACTGGCCTGCGCCGTCGCCGCCACGGCTGCGCTCGCAGCACCGGCCCCTTGGTTCTACTGGCGCAGCAAGGTCGACGGCCAGCGCGTCTGCACCCAGACCTCGCCGGGCGCCGGCTGGGTCAAGGACAGCCCGCCCTACGACGGGCCGGGCTGCACCCCGCGCCGCAAGGTGCTCATCGTGCCGATGCGGTGATCAAACCTTCACGGCGGCCTCTTGGGGCTCTCCGAGGGACAGCATCAGCCGGTTGGCCCAGTTGAAGAAGGCCGCGCCGTGCAGCGCGTCCGAGATCGCGAAATCGTCCAGCCCCTGGTCGCGCAGCGCCGTGATGTGTTCGGTGCCGAAGTCCAGGGGGGTGTCCGTGAGCGCCACCGATGCCTGGGTGATCGCATTCCAGCGCGGGCCCAGGTCGGTGTCCGTGCCTTCGTCGAGCAGGCGCTGCACATCGTCCGCGCGGCCCGAGAAATGCGCGGCGAAGCGCGCATGCACCGAGGCGCAGTAGATGCAGCCGTTGTGGCGCGAGGTGGCAGTGGCCGACAGCTCGCGCTCGGCGCGCGGCAGGCCGGCGTCGGGGTTGTAGAAGATGTCCTTGTCGGTGCGGGTGCGGGCGCCCAGGATGTCGGGGTCGCGCGCCAGCAGCATGAAGTAGGGCGACTTGGCGCGCGCTGCGTCCACCAGGCCGGCCAGGTGGCGGTCGGTCAGCTCGGCCTCGGGCAGGGGTGCAAGCCAGGGCAGCCAGTTGAGCTGGGCCTGCGTGAAGGCCACCGGTTCCTGGCTGCCTGGGTGCGAAAGGGTGGTATCGCTCATGCCTGTGTCTCCTCACTGGATGGGGTGGTGGTGCGTGGGACCGGCGCGGCGGCCAGGGCGCGCAGCCCGGCCACCACGCGGATCTGGAACGCCAGGAAGGCGATCAGCTGCGACAGGGTCACGATGTCGGTCGTGCCCCAGCCCGCGTCGAGCAGCGCCTGCAGCGCGGCCGGGCTGGCGTCGCGTGGGTGGAAGGTGAGCAGGTGCGCGTGTTCGAGCGCAGCCGACAGCGGCTTGCCCAGCACGGCGCGCTGTACCTCGCCCACGGTGTAGGCCGGGCCGGCCTGGTCTTCTTCGCTCAGCGGGCCGGGCGGGTAGCTGCCATAGGGGCCGTTGGCCGCGCCGCGCACCACCTCGGCCGCGATGGCCTGGGGCACGCCGGGGCGGGCCTGGCGTGCTCCTTCGGAGGCCAGCGCGGCGTTGTAGAAGGCCGTGGCATCGGGCTGCTGGTGCAGGCCGGCCACGAAGGCCGCCACGGCCTGGCGGTCGGCCAGGGTGAAACGGCTTCCGGGCAGCAACTGCGCCGGCTCGAGCAGGGCCAGGTGGCTTTGCTGGGCGTGGGTGCGCGCCTGCAGGCGGTGGCGGCGGATGGTGTCGAGCCGGTCGCCCGGCTGGATGCCGGCGAGCAGGTCGATCACGTCGGGTGCGGTGTTGGCAGCTTGGGTCATGCGGGCTCCGTGATGGGTTGGAGGTGGGGGGCGCGGGGCGTGGCCGCGGGCGGGTGCCGCGGCACCCAGCCCAGGGCGGGCGCCACCGCGGTGGCCGTGAGCTCGATGGAGCGCAGGATGGCCGCGTGCGGCGGATCGATGGAATGCACCTGGAACACGAGATCGGTCACGCGCTCGAGCGTGGTGTCGGCGCGCAGCGAGGCGATCACGTCCTCGGGCGTGCCCAGGTGCACGTCGTAGGCGGCGATCAGCTGTTCCAGCGGTGCATCGGGGCCCAGCCGGGGCGCGGTACCCGACTTGGCGGCCTGCGCTGCGAAGCGCGCGGCCGCGCGGCGCAGGCCGGTATCGGCCAGGCGCAGCGCCTCCTGCCGGCTGTCGGCCACGAACAGGCTGCGCGAGCCCACGATGCGCGGCGTGCTGCCCGCGGGCAGGGCAGCCAGATAGGCGTCGACGATGGGGTTCTGGATCTCGGCCAGCGTGGCATGGGGCGCCTCGTCGGGCCGTGGCTGGGTGCGCGAGAGCATGAGCCCGTCGCCCGCCAGCCCGGCCCGTGTGCCCCCCGCCACGGAGAAGGTGGCCTGCCAGATGCGGCCCAGCAGTTGCCGGCCCGCGGGGTAGAGCGTGTCGCCGCCCGGCAGGGGTTGGCCGGCCCAGGCGGTGCGCAGCACGGCCAGCTGCCGGTCAAAGATCGCCGAGCGGTCCTCGCTGTGGAGACCGAAGGCCGCGAACGACTCGGGTGTGCCGCCCGTGCCCACGCCCACCTCGAGCCGGCCGCCCGCGAGCAGGTCGAGCACGATGGCGTCCTCGGCCACGCGCACGGCGTTTTCCAGCGGCAGGGTGATGATGCCCGTGCCCAGTCGGATGCGGTGGGTGCGCGCCGCCACGTGGGCCAGGAAGACCAGGGGCGAGGGCAGGCCGCCCTCATGCTCGTGGAAGTGGTGCTGCGCGACCCAGGCCGCGTCGAAGCCCAGGGCCTCGGCATGGGCGATCTGCTCGGCCACCAGGCGGTAGCGCTCGCCCGCCGGGGCGTCGTCAAGCAGCCTGCTGAAGAAGCCCAGGCGCTTCGGACCCGGCGTGGTGGTGGGTGTCGTGGATGGGGTGGAGGGCACGGTCGTTGTTCCTTGGGGCGGCATGGCCGGGGATGGCGTTGATGAGTTCGCGCGTGTAGTCGCTGCCGGGCGAGAGGAACACGTCCTGCACGCGTCCCGCGTCCACCTGGCGGCCGGCCTGCAGCACCGAGACGGTGTCCGCGATCTGGCGCACCACGGCCAGGTCGTGCGAGATGAAGAGGTAGGTCAGCGCCAGGTCGCGCTGCAGCTGGTCGAGCAGCGCCAGGATCTGCGCCTGCACCGTCACGTCCAGGGCCGAGACGGCTTCGTCGAGCACCAGCACCTGCGGGCCCAGCACCAGGGCGCGCGCAATCGCCACGCGCTGGCGCTGCCCGCCCGAGAGGGCGCGCGGCGGGCGCTGCAGCACGGCCGGCGGCAGGCCCACGCGCGCCAGGATGTCGTGCACGCGGCGCTCGCGCTCGGCCCGGGCGATGGGCTCGAAGTTGAGCAGCGGCTCCTCGATGATCTGGTAGACCGTCTGGCGCGGGTCCAGCGAGCTGAAAGGGTTCTGGTGCACCAGCTGGATGCGCCGACGCACCTGGCGCAGCGCCTCGCCGCGCAGCGTGGTCAGGTCCACCCCCTCGACGAGGATGCGGCCGGCCGTGGGGCGCGCAAAGCCCACCACGTCGCGGATGGTGGTGGTCTTGCCCGAGCCCGATTCGCCCACCAGCGCATGCGTGGTGCCGCGGCGCACCTGGAACGACACGCCGTTGACCGCGCAGAACGGCTGCCGCTGCCCCGCCACCGGGAACTCGTGCACCAGCCCTTCGACGGCAATGGCGATGTCCTGCGGCCCGTCGGCCGAGCCCGCAGGCGCGCGGCGGAAGCTGCCCGCCGAGAGCGAGGGCGCATCGGCCAGCAGCTGGCGTGTGTAGGCGCTTTGCGGCGCGCGCAGCAGCGCCTGGGTGGGGCCCTGCTCCTGGATGCGGCCGCCCTGCATCACCACCAGCCGGTCCGCCCGGTCGGCCGCCACGCCCAGGTCGTGGGTGACCAGCAGCACGGCAGTGCCGTCCTCGCGGCGCAGCCCGTCGATCAGGTCCAGGATGCGCCGCTGCACGGTCACGTCCAGCGCGCTTGTGGGCTCGTCGGCAATGATGAGGGCTGGGCGCAGCGCGATGGCGATGGCGATCAGCACGCGCTGCTTCATGCCGCCCGAGAGCTCGTGTGGGTACTGGCGCGCGCGCAGCGCGGGCTGGGACAGGCCCACGCGCTCGAGCAGCTCCAGCACGCGTGCCGCGATGGCGCGGCGGTCGCCACGGCGGTGGATTTGGAGGATCTCGCCCACCTGTTCGCCCACGGTACGCACGGGGTTCAGCGAGCTGGTCGGGTCCTGGGGGATCAGGCTCACCACGCTGCCGCGGATGCCGTCCAGGCGCTTTTGCGGCCAGCCGGCGATGTCGGTGCCGTTCAGGCGGATGGCGCCGTGTTCGAGCCGGCCGTTGTCGGCCAAAAGGCCGATCACGGCCTGGGCCGTGGTGGTCTTGCCCGAGCCCGACTCGCCGACCAGCGCCACGACCTCGCCGGGCGCGATGGAGAACGAGACGCCGTGCACTACGCGCTGCGCGTGCTGCTGCTCGTCGTGGTAGGCAATGGCCAGGTCCTCGACCTCGAGGACCGGCGTGGGGAGGGGAGGGCTAGTGCTCATGGTCGGCCTTTCGCGATGGCCGCGCTGATGCGGTTGGCCGAGAGCACCACGGCCACCACGACCACGCCGGGCACGGTGGTGAGCCACCAGGCGGTGGAGATGTAATTGCGCCCCTCGGCGATCAAGAGGCCCCATTCAGGCGTGGGCGGCGGCGCGCCATAGCCCAGGAAACCCAGCGTGGAGATGGACAGGATGGCCGAGCCGAACTGCAGCGCCGCCATGGCGATCACCGAAGTGAGCGAATTGGGCAGCACATGGCGCCACAGCACGGCACTGAAGCGCCCGCCGCTGCCGAAAGCCGCCTCCACATACTCGGTGCGGCGCACGCGCACCACCTCCGAGCGCACCAGCCGCGCGAAGGTCGCGACCGAGGCCACGCCCACGGCGATGGCCGCGTTGATGGTGCCAAAGCCCAGGATGATGATGATGGACAGCGACAGCAGCAGCGGGGGCACGGAGAGCAGCACGTCCACCGTGCGCATGAGGGCGTCGTCCACCCATCGGCCCACCGAGCCCGCGACCAGGCCCAGCAGCGTGCCCAGCACCAGGCCCACGGCCACGGCCACGAAGGCACCGGAGAGCGAGTGCACGGCTCCATGCACCACGCGGGCGTAGACGTCGCGGCCCAGGGCGTCGGTGCCCAGCCAGTGCGCGGCGCTCGGCCCCTGCAGCTGGTGGCCGGCCGTGCCCTGGATGGGGTTGTGGCCCGTGAACAGGCCCGGCACCAGCGCCCACAGTGCCACCAGGGCGATCACCGCCCAGGCGAGCAGCAGCGTGGGCGGCGTGGCGCGCAGCGCGCGGGTACTGCGTGCCAGGAGCGACACAGGTGCCGCGTGGGGCGCCGAGGATGCGGGCGATACCGCAGCCACGCGCTGGAGGGCCGGTGCGGCCGAGGAGGGTGCGGGCGCTGCCAGCAGGCCATCGCCTGCGGTGTGTGCGTGGGTGGTCATGGGTCAGGTTCCAGGGGCGTGGCGCAACCGTGGGTCGAGCACGGGGTAGAGCAGGTCCACGGCCAGGTTGATGAGCACGAAGGCGGTGGCCGAGAACACCACCACGGCCTGCAGCACGGCCGTGTCCTGGTTGCCCACCGCCTGCTGGGTCAGGCTGCCCAGGCCGTTCAGGCCGAAGACCGCCTCGGTCACCACGGCACCGGCCAGCAGCTCGCCGAAGAGCACGCCGGCGATGGTCAGCGTGGGCAGCAGTGCATTGCGCGCCACGTGCTTCCACAGCACCCAGTGGCGCGTGGCGCCCTTGGCACGCGCCACCGCCACGAAGGGCTGGGTCAGCACCTCGTCGATGTTGCGCAAGAGGATCTGCGCCAGCGGCGCCGAAATCGGGACGGCAAGGGTCAGCGTGGGCAGCACCAGCCCTTCCCAGCGACCGGGGTTGATCACCGGGACCCAGCCCAGGCGGAAGGACACGACCTGGATCAGCATGATGCCCAGCCAGAACACCGGCACCGAGACGAACAGCGAGGGCAGCGACTGCAGGACCGAGCGCAGCCAGCGCAGCGGCGCCAGCTGCGCCGCGAAGGCCAGTGCCACGGCCAGCAGCAGGGCCGTGGCAAAGCCGAAACTGGCCAGCCGCAGGGTGGGTGGCAGGTTGGTGGCCAGGCCCTGGCTGACAGGGACGCCGGCCTGCACCGAATAGCCGAAGTTGCCCGTGAGGAAGCCGGTGAGGCTGTGCAGGTACTGGCGCCACACGGGCGTGTCGGCCCCATAGGAGGCGCGGATGTCCGCGATCTCCTGCGGGCCCAGGGCGAACTCGGGACTCAGGAACTTGATCAGGATCGCATCAGCCGGCAGCAGCTGCAGCAGCACGAAGGAGGCCGTGAAGGCCGCCCAGAGCACCAGCAGGGCCTGGCCGATGCGGCGCGCGAGGTAGGGCAGGTTCATGCTCGTGGTCCTTGACGGCGCCGGTCGTGCTCAGGGCTGCTTGCCGACCCAGGTGCCGTAGAAGCTGGGGCGGCCCACGGCCTCGAAGCCCACGTCACGCACCCAGGGCGCGCCGGCAAAGGCCTGGGGTTCCTCGAACACCGGGATCACATAGGCCTGGTCGATCAGGTAGTTCTGCACCTCGCCCGCCAGCGCCAGGCGCCTGGCCGGGTCGGTCTCGGCGGCGATGGCGTCGAGCAGGCTGTTGAGCTTGTCGTCGACGAAGCCCTTGACCTTGCTGCTCACCCCGCCTTTTTGCAGCAGCACGTTGCGGTTGGTGGGGTAGTAGTTGCTCTTGATCACGTCGGGGTCGGCGCGGCCGACCATGCCGGGCGATACCGGGGTCTTCTCCGGGTCGAGGTTGTCCACCGTGCGGCTGCCGCTGTCGCCGGCCAGCACGTTGAGCTTGACGCCCACCTTGGCCCACTGCTGGGCGATGAGCTGCAGGGTCTCCTTGTTCTGCGGCTGGGGCAGGGATTCGTAGGCCGCGAGCACCAGCTCCTTGCCGTCCTTCTGGCGCAGGCCGTTGGCGCCCAGGGTCCAGCCGGCCTCGTCCAGTAGCTTCTTCGCAGCGGCCTCGTCGTACGCCAGCTTGGCCGACAGGTCCACATAGCCGGCCGCCGTGGAGGCGATGACCGACTTGGCCTGTGGGTAGTTGGCCGAGAACAGGGTCTGCACGATCTCCTGGGTGTTGGTGGCATGCAGCAGGGCCTTGCGCACCTTGACGTCGGCCACCAGGGCGTTGTCGGGGCGGAAGACCACGCTGTTGTTCACACCGCGCGTGGAGGGTGCGTAGACCTGGAACTTCTGCTCCTGCACGCGCTTTTCGTCATAGGCCTGCACCTGGCGGATGAAGCCGGCCTGGCCGGCCAGCAGTGCACCGATGCGCACGCTGTCCTCGGGCGTGACGATGAACTTGACCTCGTCGAGCCGTGCGCGGCCCTGATGGGCCAGCTTGGCCGGGCCCCAGGCGTATTCCTTGCGCGCCGAAAGCGTGAGCTCCTTGCCCAGGGTTTCGCTGGTCACCACGAACGGACCGGAGCCGATGATCTTGGTGGCGTCGCCCAGCTCTTCGAAGGGCCGCGCCAGCGTGGCCAGCGACACCAGGCCCGAGCCGATCACCGAGGTGCCCTGCAGGAAGCCTGGCGAGGGCTTCTTGAAGTAGAACTTCACCGTGAGCGGGTCCACCACCTCGCTCTTGTCGTAGTTGTTGATGACCTCCGAGACCGGCAGCTTGAGCTCCTTGTTGCCCAGGCCGTAGGTGTCGAAATTCCTGGCCACCGCGGTGGCGTCGAGCGGCGTGCCGTCCGAGAAGCTCACGCCCTTGCGCAGCTTGAAGGTGTACTCGGTGGCCGTGGCGTTCACCTCCCAGGATTCGGCGATCCAGGGCTGGATCTCCAGCGTCTTGGGGTCCTGGTAGGTGAGCTTGTCGGTGATCTGGTTGAGCACACCGCCGTTGGGGTAAAAGCCCCCGGCTGGCGGGTACAGGGTGGTGTGCGCCTGCTGCTCCAGGTACACGAGCGTGCCGCCCTGCACGGGGCCGCCCCCGGCCGCCGCGGTGGACTCCGCTTCCTTCTTGGAGCAGCCGGCCAGCAGCGCGCCGAGCACCAACACCGGGATGCCCACGGCAGCCCAGCCCAACGATTTTTTCAGGGGAAACACGTTCATACCTCGTCGCCGCAACGGCAGTCAAAATGGCCTGGAAAACACCGCGGCCCGCCCCATGGCGCGGACCCGGTCCACGCATTTCATGGTAGCGACGCTACATAAACGCATCGGTATATAAAGTAGGATCGTTATCTGAAAAACGAGGGTTGGCGCCGCCGGGCGGCATATCTGAAATGCGCATAAGCGCGCTCGGTTTTCTGGCTTCCCAAGCGCGTGCGGTGGCCCGAACAATGGCCTGACCGTCCGTGATCCGCCCGATGTCAGCGGCGGCGCGCACGCATTGGAGAACCGCCGAGCCATGACCCATCTGAACGACTACCTGGCCGAGAAGCGCGCCGCCGTGCTGGCGCGCCAGACCGCCATCGACGCGGGCACCGCCCAGCCCGCCGCATTGAAGGCGCGCGTGAGCGCCGAGGGCCGCAGCGGCGTGCGCCGCCTGCGCATCCGCGACCACCAGGTCATCAGCGACAGCCCGCCCGACTTCGCGGGCTACAACCTGGGGCCGAGCTCGCCCGAGCTGCAGCTGGGCGTGCTGGGTACCTGCGTGACCCACATCTTCCTGATCCACGCGGCCGAGCGCCAGGTGCCGCTGGAAAGCCTGGAGGTCGAGGTCACCGGCATCATCGACCCGCGCGGCGGCAAGCCCGGCCACGAGTCCACGCCGATCTGGCCGCACGAGATCGCCTACACCGTGCACATCGACTCGCCCGCGAGCCGCGCCGACATCGATGCCCTGTTCGAGGCGGTGGAGCGCAACTGCCCGATCCTGAACCTGTTGCGCAACCCGCAGACCATCCGCGCCGAGGTGAAGCTCACCAACTCCAAGGCTGCGGCATCTGCCGCCGCACTGCAAAGCGAAGAGGCGGTGGCCGCATGAGCGCAGGTACTCCCGCCCAAGTCCTGAGCTTGCCGCTGGACCATGTGGTCATCGCGGTCAACGACCTTGACAAGACCATCGCCGACTACCAGGCGCTGGGCTTCAACGTGTTGCGCGGTGGCGATCACCCCGGCCGGCCCACGCACAACGCCCTGGTGGTGTTTGCCGACGGCAGCTACTTCGAGCTCATCGCCTGGCGCGAGCCGGCACCCGCCGACCGCTGGTGGCAGCTGCTGCAGCAGCATGGCGAGGGCATCATCGACTTTGCCTTGCTGCCACCGGGCACCGCCACCACCGTGGCCGCCGCCCAGGCACGCGGCCTGGCGCTGAGCGGCCCGCACGACGGCGGCCGCGTGCGGCCCGACGGCGAACAGCTGCGCTGGCAGACGGCACGCCCGCCCTCGCCCGACCTGCCCTTCTTGTGCGGCGACCTCACGCCGCGCGCGCTGCGCGTGCCCGAGGGCGATGCCCGCGTGCATCCCAATGGCGCGCTCGGTGTGGCCAGCCTGTCCATTGCCGTGCACGACCTGCCCGCCAGCCTGGCGCGCTACCGGGCCTTGCTGGGCGAACCACCGCAGGGGGCTCCGGCCAGCCATGCCAGTGCGGCGGTGGACCTGCCGCACAGCGACGTGCAGGTGGCGCTGGTGCGCGCCGGAGCCGCCACCCTGGTGCTGAGCGCGCCACGCACCGAGGCCGGTCCGCTGGCCCGGCACCTGGCCACACGCGGGGAGGGGCCCTATGCGCTCGTGCTTGCAGGGGCCCAAGGTGCCACGCAAGTGCTCGATCCGGCACTCACGCACGGCGCCCCGATCCGGTTCTGAGCCGAGCCGGCAGCCCCGGAGCGCGCTGCCATGACCCGTTGCCAGCGTTTTCAGGGAAAGCACTGGCAGGTGACTTGCTTGCAATACTGTGCATGCATTCGATAATGGGTGGGATGACTGAACTGATCTTGATACGCCACGGCGAAACCGACTGGAACCGTGAACTGCGCTTCCAGGGCCAGGTGGACGTGCCCCTGAACGCCACCGGCCACGAGCAGGCACGCCGCCTGGCCGAGCGCCTGGGCGCAGAGCGGCTGGTGGTGGACCACTTGGTCTGCAGTGACCTCATTCGCACGCGCCAGACGGCGCAGCCCGTGCTGGGTACCCTCTTGCCGCAGCTTCACATCGACAATGTGGTGGACGCCAGCCTGCGCGAGCAGAGCTTCGGCCTGGTCGATGGCATGCGCGTGGACGACATCAAGCTGCAGCACGCCGGGGCCTGGGAGAACTGGCTGCGCTTCGACGCCGACGGCGGCATGCCAGGTGGCGAGACCACGCGCCAGTTCCACACGCGCGTGATGGATGCCGTGCGCCGCCTGGCGCAGGAGCATGCGGGCAAGACGCTGATGGTGGTGACGCACGGCGGCGTGCTCGACATGGTCTGGCGCACGGCCCGCGGCGTGGGCCTGCACGGCCCGCGCCAGAGCGACATCCCGAATGCCGGCTTCAACCGCGTGCGCCTCGACGGCGATGCCATCGAACTGCTGCACTGGGCCGACGTGCGCCACCTGGCGGACCTGCCGCCACAGCCGGTCTACGACCAGAAGAAACTGCTCGTGGAGAGCGCGGCCGAGTAAGAGGCTTCAGGGCAGGGTGATGTCGACCTGGTGCTGCTGCGCCTGAACCTCTACCTTGAGCGGCTCGGCCAGCCGCAGCAGGGCGGCCAGGTCCAGTGCCGGTGGCCGTGCAGGGCCGCCGGCCTCGGGCGGCGGCAGGAAGTCCGGCGACGCGGTCGACGTGCCATGGGCGCGCACCCGCACGCCGAGCGCGCCCACCGGCTCCACCGTGACCTGGGCAGGCGCCGGGCCGGGTTGTTCGGCCAAGTGGTAGATGGCGGCCAGCACCAGGTACAGCAGCGTGTGCGGCACCTTGGCGTCGCCCTCCCAGCCGGGGGCATCCTCGGCCAGCGGCTCCATCTCGGTGCCGCGCACCATCAGCATCGGGCGCGCCAGTTCCACCGCTTCGCGCGCCAGTTCCAGCACGGTGTGGCGGTCGTTGATCTGCAGGTCCCACAGCCGCAGCCGGCGGATGTGGCGCGAGATCTCGGAGAGTTGTTCCTCGATCTGCTCCACGCGTTCCACGGCCTGCTCGGGTGCCATGTCGCCCTGGCCCAGGCGGCGCTTGAGCAGCATGGTGCCCATGCGCATCACCGACAGGGGGCTGGCCACGTCGTGCCGCAGCACGGGCATGGCACGCATCAGCACGGCATGCTGCAGCCCGGCATCCGTCAGCTCCCGGGCAGTGTCGGGCACAGGGGGGGCGGGCTTCTTGGCAGGCATGGGCGGGGTGGTCCTTGGAGGAATCTCAGGGGGTGGGCGGCGATTGCAGCGCGGCGGTGCAGCGTGCCAGCAGGGCGTCGAAGGCGTCGAAGTCGAGCGGCTTGCCCAGGATGTAGTCAAAAACGCCCATCTGTCCGGCGGCAGTGCGGGCGTTGCCCGAGGCCATGCCGGTGATGGCAATCGCAAAGCAGGGACCTGCGCCGTGCGCGGCCACGCTCGCGCGCAGCAGGGGCACCAGGTCCGAGCCGCTCATGTCCGGCAGGTTCTGGTCCACCAGGAAGATCTGCACGGGCTTCTCGCGGGCCAGCTCCAGCGCACGGGCCGCGGTGGCGGCTGTGCGCACGGCATGGCCTTCCATGGACAGCAGTTCTTCCAGGAGTTCGGTGGCGTCCTGGTTGTCGTCGATGACAAGGATCTCTAGCGGCATGGTGGTCAGGAAGAGGGGTGGTCGGCGGCGCCCGGCGGGCGCAGCGGCAGGTGCACGGTGAACACCACATGCGGTGCTGCGTGGGCGTAGCCGATGCGGCCGCCGTGGCCCTGCACGATCTGGTGCGCGATGTACAGGCCCAGGCCCAGGCCGGAGCGGTTGCGTGCCTTGCCCACGGAGGAGGACTTGAACGGGGTGAAGAGATCGGCCGCCACCTCGGGCGCGATGGGCGGTGCCACGTTGCGCACCTGGACCACCGGGCCAGCCGGCGAGCCATGCGCATGCACTTCGACCGGGTGGCCGGCATCGCCATGGTGGCGCGCGTTGCTGATGAGGTTGGCAAACACCTGGGCGATGCGGTCGGGATCGGCCTCGGCGCGCAGGCTGTCCGGCAGGTGCCCCACCAGCTGCATGCCCGGGTGGGCCATGCGCGCCTCGTCCATCAAGTCGGCCAACAGCTGCACCAGGTCGATGGTGGCGGGCTGCAGGTCCAGGCCCAGTCGGCTTTGCAGGCGCGACATGTCCATCACCTGGCTCACCAGGCGCTGCATGCGGCTGCTGCTGGACTGGATGCGCCGGCCCAGCTTGCCGGTGCTGCCGTCGGTGCCGTTGTTCTTCTCGAGCACCCGGGCCGCCATGCTGATGGAGTGCAATGGGTCGCGCAGGTCGTGGCCGAGCACGGCCATCAGGTGGGCGCGGGCGTTGTTCAGTTCGGCATGGCGCGCGCTCTGGGCGCGCACCAGTTCGGCGAGCAACTGGCGGGCGATGTCCAGGTCGTCACCGGCCCATTGTTCGGCGGTGGAACGCACGATCTCCTTCCACAGGTCGAACGAACCGCGCGGCGTGAGGCGCGGCCCCAGCGGGCCAGGGCGCACTTCCTTCTCGGGCTTGCCGCCCCAGTGGATGGTCTCGATCTGCTCCTTGCGCAGGAACACCAGCCAGCTGCCGCGGTGCATGTCCAGCGGCAGGGCCAGCACGCCACACCAGGGCGCCAGCTGCACGCCGACCTCGGGCGCCTCCAGCGGCAGGGCATGGGTAGCGTAGAGAGTGCCACCGGCGTGCGTGGCATCGAGCCAATGCAGCAGGGCCCGGGCGGCCGTATCGCTGATCTCTCCTTCGATGCACAGCTTGCTGTGTTCGGAGACGATGATGGCCCCTGCGTGCATCGAGGTGGCTAAGGCTGCCGCGTGGGTACACAGCGCGGCGAACTCGTCGTCGGAGTGCAGCACGCTCTCCATCACGCGCGTGCGCAGCTCGGCCACCTGCTGCTGGCGTTCGGCCTGCTTGCGCGCGAGGACCGCCTGGATGGTGGCGCCCAGCATCTGCGCCATCACGTCGCAGGCCATGCGCACGCTGTAGGGCACCTGCCGCGGCCCCATGTGGTGGCAGGCCAGCAGGCCCCAGAGCCGGTTGTTGATGACGATGGAGATGCTCATGGACGCGCCCACGCCCATGTTGCTGAGGTATTCGATGTGGATCGGCGAGACGCTGCGCAGGATGGCGGCGCTCAGGTCCAGCGGCTTTTCGTCGGTCTGCTGCAGGGGCACCGGCGCGGCGCGCACGTCGGCGATCAGGCGCAGCGTGTTGGCCACATACAGGGCCCGTGCCTGCGCGGGGATGTCGCTGGCCGGGTAGCGCCGGCCGAGGTAGGGATCGAGGAAGTCCGCGCGCGATTCGGCCACCACGTCGCCGCTGCTGTCCGGCCGAAACCGGTAGGCCATCACCCGGTCAAAGCCGGTGAGTGCGCGCACTTCCTGCGTGGCCAGTTGCAACAGGTCGTCGATGGAAGCGCGCGGGCGGCGCAGCTTTTCCATCGCGCGGTGCGCCTGCACGGCAAAGCCCGCGAGCTCATCGCTCGATGCCTGGCGCGCCTCGAACTCGATCACCAGCAGGTCGTGCGACTGGTGCAGCACCACGTCGAAGCTGCGGCCTGCCGTCTCCAGTTCGGTGGGCATGGGCAGATCGGTGGAGGCGCTCAGGGCCGCCAGGCCCTCGGCGAACAAGTCCTGCAGCAGGGGATGGTTGGCCACCAGGGGGCTGTCGCGCAGCAGCTCGCCAGGCTGTGCCGCATGGCCGAGCAGCGGCTGGGCATTGCTGCTCGCATGGCGCACCTGACCGGTCGCATCCACGGCCACGAGCACGCCGTGGGACTGGATGGAGCCCGGGATGTGGATGGGCTCGCGGTCGCAGTTGTCCAGCGTGGTGGGCTGCACGGGGGCCGTGCCGGAGGTCATGCGGGTGTTCCTTGCGTGGCGTCGAAATGCGCCTGCAGGCCCTGGAAGGCGGCCAGCGCGCCATCGCATGCGGCCGCAATGGCCTCGGGCGATGCCACGTGGGTGCGCAGCAGCGCCATGAATGCCTTCCAGCGCGCACCCGTGCCCGCCCCATCGCCCTGCAGATAGCGCAGCGGGTGCGGTGCCAGCCGGGGCGCGAGGCTGCGGTAGAGCACCTGCCCGCCGAGCTGCGAACCTTCGACCACATAGGCCAGGCCCCAGCGCAGGGCATCGGCCTGGCCGGGGTGGCGCGCCAGGGCCTGCTCCAGGCACTGTGCGGTGGTTTCACTGGGCTTTGGCCAGGGCCGGCTGGCCAGGTCCTCGCGCAGCGCAGACAGCCGCCCTGCAGGCGCGAAGCCAAAGCTGGGTGTTTGCGCCTGCAGGTCCTGCAGCGCAGGCCAGAGCGCCTGCAGCCAGGCAGACAGTGCCTGGACATGCTCCAGGTAGTCGACCAGGCCGGCGTCGGCGCGGGCGATGGGCAGGCCGGAGTCGAGCTGCGCATGCCGCGCAGCCGTGGCAAGCCGCAGCGCTTGCAGGACATCGACCGCTGCGGCGGGCTGGGGTGGCATGGGGGCGAGGGCGGTGTGCGGCAAGGTACGGGCGACCTGTGGAGGGGGGAGGGGGCACCGCACTCCAGGGTACTGTGCGCTCCCATTCTAGAACCGGATTGCCCTTTGCAGGCCCCGTGCCGACAGGGGTTTGCACCGGTCCGCGGCCTGCCGCCGTGGCGGCGGGCTGCGCGGCTACGGCACCATGCGGCGTTGTCCTACGTGGAGCGCAGGGCGCCGTCGAGGGCCAGGGCGGCATACACCGCCTGGAGCTGGCGTGCCAGGCGCAAGGACTCGGGCTGGGCATTGGCCTGGGGCTGCAGCAGGTTCTGCAACGCGGCCCACTGGCCGCTTCGGGCCAGGGCGTCGAGGTAGACCTGGTGGAACAGGTCGCGCTGGGCATGGCTGCCGCCCACGGCCACCAGCTGCGGCAGGGCCAGGCCCAGCTGCGATGCCGCCATGGCCCAGTCCCCGGTCGCATGCGCGAGCAGGCCATGGGCCGCGGGCACGCAGACCTGCTGCCACACGCGGCGCTCGTGCGCCTCGGTGCGGCTGGCGGCGTGGGCCTCGATGTGGTGCAGCAATGTGCGCGCTGCATCCACGCGGCCAGCGCGCGCCAGGCCGTAGAGGTACTGCAGGTCCAGGAAGGGCAGCACCTGGTCGGACAGGCGCAACGCCAGGTGGCCGGCCAGGTCGTCCCAGCGCGCGCGTCCCACGTCCACGCCGGCCAGCTCCAGCCGCGCCAGCAGCGAGACGGCGTTGATCTGGTCCTGCGTGTATTCCTTGACCACGCCCCAGACCTGCTGGTCGTACAGCGCGAGCACTTCGGCATGGCGCTCCTGCTCCAGCAGGAACAGGGCCTGGTGCCACCAGTTGTGCGTGACCATGAAGGAGTTCAAACCCGTCCAGGTGTCGCTCACGCCGGCCATGAACTCCGTGCCCTCGGCAATGCGGCCCTGGGTCAGCATCACGTGCGCCAGGGCATGGTGGGCCCAGGGCTCCTTGCGGCACAGGCCGACCGCATGTCGGGCCGAGGCTTCGGCCCGGTCGAGCAGATGGCACTGCTCCCAGCCGAAGGCCAGCATGCCGTGCAGATAGGGCACTTCGGCCGCGGCCGGCAGGGCGGCCAGCGCGATGCGCAGCATGCCCGGCGAGTCGCCGCGGTTGAACAGGTGGTACTGGCCGAGCTTGAGCGAGGCCAGGTCACGCGGGTGCAGGCGGGCCTGCTCTTCATGCAGCGCAATGGCGCGTGGCAGGTCGCCGGCGGCCCAGGCGGCCACGGCGGCGACGAAGCGCTGCTCGCGCTCCGTGGCCTGGCCAGCGGCTGCCTGCGCGCGCGCGAGGTAGGGAAGCGCATTGCGCGGTGCATCGGCGGATTCGGCGAACATGTGCAGCGCCGCGCAGCAGGCCTGCACGATGGCGCTGTGGTCCTGCTCGGCCGCGAGCACATTCACTGCGCGTGCCTCGCATGCGATGAAGCCGTCGACGAAGTCGTTCAGCGCCGCAAGGCTGCCCTGGTCGTGCAGGGTGACGGGGTTGCCCAGGCTGTCGGTGGCGGTGTGCATCGGTGCATTGTGCGGGGCAGGCAGTCCCCCCGTCCTGAGGCAACTCATTTGCCCTCGATGAGGGCGATGTATGCGGTGCGGGTGGCGGGCGACACCGAGGCCACGAGCTGCTCGTGCGGCGTCTTGTGGCGCGCCAGCATGCGCGCCGTGGCGATGGTCTTCGATTTGCAGAACCAGTGGCAGCTGTGCTGCATGAGCAGCAACTCGGCGGTCATCACGAAGGCCTTGTCCTTGGGCGTGCGGTGCTCGCTGTTCTCGGCCACGCTGGCGATGCCGCGCGCGTGGATGGCCAGGGCGCGGCGCATGTCGAAGGTGGCTGCGGGCAGGATGGCCTGCGCGAAGGGGATGGCCAGGGCCAGGCGGCTCACGCGGGACTGGGCCTCGTCCACCTTGGAAAAGTCGGCGGCAAAGCGCGTGAACTGCTCGGCCAGCTGCGATTCGGTGGTCTCCAGCAGCGACCAGATCTGGCTGCGCCGCTCGTCGGTGCCTTCGCCCAGGGCACGCAGGTAGCCCTCGGTCAGCGCCTCCATGAGCTTTTCGATCTGGTAGTTGGCCAGGTGGGCGCCGAGCAGCGCAATGCGCTTGCGCTGCTCCTTGGCATTGAGCATGTAGATGCCGCTGGCGATCAGGATCGACAGGATCAGGACGTCCATGGCGATCAGCCCTGGGGCGGCTGCGGCCAGGGGCGCTGCGGGCCCCGGACCAGCTCGAAGGCGCGCGAGACCTGCAGCACGCCGAGGTCGTCGAAGCGTACGCCCGCGATCTGCAGGCCGATGGGCAGACCGGCCTTGGTGTAGCCGCAGTTGACCGAGGCGGCCGGCTGCTCGGACATGTTGAACGGCACCGTGAAGCCGATGTGCTCCAGCGGGCGCAGCGGGTCGTTGGTGGGCGATGGCAGCTCGGCCTGGAAGGCGACGTTGGGCGCCACGGGCGAGATCACGTAATCGAAGGCGCTGCAGGCCTTGACCGCGGCCACGCGCGTCAGGTGGAACTGCTGGCTGGCGTTGAACACCGCGGTGCCCGACATGCCTTCGGCACTGTCGGCCCAGGCGCGGATGTAGGGCAGCACCTTCTCGCGCTTGGCCGCAGGCAGGGCCTGCATGTCGGTGAAGGAGCGCATGCGCCAGAAGTGGTCCATGCCATCGAGCAGGGCCTGCGTCATGAAGGGGCGCATGGGCACGATGGTGGCGCCGGCCGCCTCCATGAGGCGTGCGGCGTTCTCCACCGCGGCGCGCACCTCGGGGTCCACGGGCAGGCCGCAGCCGGCGTCCAGCAGCAGGCCGATGCGCAGGCCACGCAGGCGCTCGGTGCCCTGGTCGAAGCGGTCCCACGCGATGTCCTGCGCGGGCAGGCTCATGCTGTCGCGTGCATCGGGGCGGCTGAGCACCTGCATCATGAGCGCGGCATCGGCCACGGTGCGCGTCATGGGGCCGGCGGCGCGGCCGGTGTAGGGCGGATCGATCGGGATGCGGCCCAGGCTGGGCTTCAGGCTGAAGATGCCGCACCAGCTGGCTGGCAGGCGCAGCGAGCCACCGATGTCGGTGCCGATGTGCAGCGGGCCGTAGCCGGCCGCCGCGGCTGCGCCGCCACCGGCGCTGGAGCCGCCGGGGCCCTTGCTGGTGTCCCAGGGGTTGCGCGACAGCGGGTGGAAGCTCGACAGGCCCGACGACAGCATGCCGTAGTCGGGCATGGTGGTCTTGGCCACGATCACCGCGCCGGCCTCGCGCATGCGCGCAGCGGGCGGCGCATCGGCCGGGGCCGGTACCAGGTCCACGGCGGCGGTCCCCAGGGGCAGCGGATCGCCTTCGGTGGCGATGTTTTCCTTGATGGTGGCGGGCACGCCGTCCAGCAAGCCCAGGGGTTCGCCGCGGGCCCAGCGGGCCTCGGAGGCGCGCGCCTGCGCAAGCGCCGCTTCGGGGCGCAGCAGGTAGGTGGCCTGGATATGGGGCTCCCAGGCCTGGATGTGCTGGAGGACGGCCTGGGTGACCTCGACGGGGGACAGCGTGCGCTGGCGGTAGGCAGCGGTCAGTGCGTGGGCGGGCAGGTCGTGGAGATCACTCATGGCAGGGGCTGGGGAGGGAAGGCGGGGCGGCTGCCGGCAGGGGCCGGCAGCGCACGGGGGCAAGGCGTCACATTGGCAGGGGCCTTGTGCAGCCCCTGCCAGTTGGCATCAGGACCAGGACAGGGCCGAGATGTCGTTCACGAACACGGGCATGTCTTTCCACAGGCCCTTGAGGTTCTTGTTGGCCACTGTGATCCACTGGTTCTGGTAGAGGAAGGCGTGCACCGCGTCCTCGGCCAGCAGGCGCTGGGCATCGCCGAGCAGGCGCGAGCGATCGGCCGGGCGGGCGGCGTTCTTGATCTGGTTGAAGATCTCGTTGAACTTGGGCGAGTTGTAGCCCCAGTAGTAGTCGGGCTTGGCGAAGTTGCCCAGGTCGAACGGCTCCACGTGCGAGATGATGGTCAGGTCGTAGTTCTTGTTGCCGTAGGTGCCGCTGAGCCACTGCGCCCATTCGACGTTCTGCAGCTTGGCGGTGATGCCGATCTTGGCCAGCTGGGCCGCAATCACCTCGCCACCCTGGCGCGCATAGGGCGTTGGCGGCAGGGTCACGGTCAGCTCCAGCGGCGTCTTCACGCCGGCCTCGGCCAAGAGCTTCTTGGCCTTTTCCACGTCGTAGGGGTTCACGCCGGTGGTGTCCACATAGCCGAAGGCGCCAGGCACGTAGTGGCTGCCGATGGGTGCGCCGTAGCCGTCGGCCGCACCTTCGATCACGGCCTTGCGGTCCACCGCGGCGGCGATGGCGCGGCGCACGCGCACGTCGTCGAGCGGCTTCTTGGCGTTGTTGATGGCCAGGATGGTCTTGGCGCGCGAGCCGCTCACCACCACCTGGAAGCGCGGGTTGGCCTTGAACTGCGCGACGCTGCGCGGCGTGACGCGCGGGAAGGCGTCCACGTCGCCGGCCAGCAGCGCGGCGACCTGGGCCGCCGGGTCGGAGATGAAGCGGAAGGTGGCGCGTTTGATCTTGATGCTGGCCGGGGCGCGGAAGCCGCTCCAGGCCGCCAGCACCACGGACGAGCCCTTGTTCCACGCATTGAGCTGGTAGGGGCCGGTGCCCACGGGCTTGGTGGCGTTGCCCTCGGCGCTCTTGGGCTCGACGATGATGGACGTGGCCTGGCCCAGGATGAACAGCAGGTCGGGGTCGATGTCCTTGTTGAGCACCACCACGGTGTAGTCGTCCACCACCTGCGTGGTGAGGTTGGCGAAGGTGCGCTTGTCCTTGTTGGTGCTCTTCTCGCCGCCGGCGCGGTCGTAGGAGAACTTCACGGCGGCGGCGTTGAAGGGTTCGCCGTTCTGGAAGGTCACGCCACGGCGCAGCTTGAAGGTGTAGGTCTTGAGGTCGGGCGAGACTTCCCAGCTCTCGGCCAGCAGCGGCGAGACGCTGCCGTCGGCATTGATCTTGGTGAGCGTCTCGAAGATGTTGTACTGCACGATCTCGGCGATGGCCGAGGCGGCGCCGGCCGTCGGGTCCAGGCCTGGCGGCTCCAGCGTCATGGCCAGCACCACGGCATCCTTGCGGCCCTGGGCGAGGGCGCCGAAGGGGGTGGCCAGGGGGACGGTGGCAATGGCGCCAGTGGCAAGAACGGTACGGCGGTTCAGCATGTTCGGACTCTCCAGACAAAAAACCAGACGAAAGCCCCGGTGCAAATTGTTACCGGGGAGCACGGAAGCTTTTTACACCATCGGCAACACTTGTGGTTATGCGTTTTTGGCTGCCGCCGCTGCGCGGCGTGCCCGTGCCCGGCCAGGTTGCACCTGGGGCACGGCGCCCACCAGCGAGCGGGTGTAGGGATGCTGCGCGTTGCGGAACAGCTCGGCCGGCGAGCCGCGCTCCACGATGCGTCCCTGGTAGAGCACCACCACTTCATCGCACAGGTGGTTGACCACGGCCAGGTCGTGGCTGATGAGCATGTAGGTGATGCCGAACTGCTGCTGCAGGTCCTGCATCAGATTGAGCACCTGCGCCTGCACCGAGACGTCGAGCGCACTCACGGGCTCGTCGGCCACGATCAGGCGCGGGCGCGTGATGAGGGCACGCGCGATGGCGATGCGCTGGCGTTGCCCGCCCGAGAACTCGTGCGGGTATTTGTCCAGGTCGTTGGTGCGCAGGCCCACCTGCGCAAGCACCTGGCCGGCCTGCTCGCGCTGGGCTGCGCGGCTGGTCTCGCCCTGGGCCTGCAGCGGCTCGGTGACGATGCGCTCCACGGTCTGGCGCGGGTCGAGCGAGCCATAGGGGTCCTGGAACACCATCTGGAAATCGCGCCGCGCTTGGCGCAGCTCGGCCGGGGGCAGCGCATGCAGGTTGCGCCCGAGCAGGTGCACCGTGCCGGCGGTGGGTGCATCGAGCGCCATCACCGTGCGCGCCAGGGTGGACTTGCCCGAACCCGATTCGCCGACGATGCCCAGGCTGCGGCCCGAGGCGATGGAGAAGCTCACGCCGTTGACCGCATGCACCTTGCCTGGGGGGCGGAACAGGTGCTCGCGCGGCAGCGTGTACTCGCGCACCAGGTCGGTGACCTGGAGCAGGGCGGTGCCGGCGCTGGCCGGAGTTGGGGGCTGGGTGCTGCTCATGCGGACACCTCGACGACTTCAACCGCCTGCTGCGCGCTCAGGGCCTGGTCGATGGCATCGCGGCGCAGGCAGCGTACCTCGTGGTCACCGTCTTCATCGCGTGCCACCAGTGTGGCGGCGGGGCGTTCGTGGTGGCAGGCGTCCACCGTGTAGCTGCAGCGGCCGGCGAAGGGGCAGCCGGCGGGCAGGTCCACCAGTTCGGGCACGGTGCCGGCGATGGTGGACAGGCGGGGGCGCTGGCCCGGTGCATGCACCGCGCCCAGGTGCGGGCGGGCGGCGAACAGCCCGCGTGTGTAGGGGTGCGCCATGGCCGAGAAGACCGAGGCGGTGGAGCCGCTCTCGACCACACTGCCGCCGTACATGACCATCATGCGGTCCACGTTCTGCGAGATCACGCCGAGGTCGTGCGAGATCAGGATCAGGGCCATGTTGCGCTCGGCCACCAGGTCGCTGATGAGGTCCAGGATCTGCTGCTGGATGGTCACATCGAGCGCGGTGGTGGGCTCATCGGCGATCAGCAGGTCGGGCCCGCAGGCCAGGGCCATGGCGATGGTGATGCGCTGGCGCTGCCCGCCCGAGAACTGGTGCGGATAGGCGTCGAAACGCTGCGCGGCGTTGGGGATGCCCACGCGGTCGAGCAGGGAGATGGCTTCCTTGCGTGCCTGCGCCGCACCCATGCCGCGGTGCAGGCGCAGCGGCTCGGCCACCTGGCGGCCGATGCTGTGCACCGGGTTCAACGCGGTCATGGGCTCCTGGAACACCATGCCGATGCGGTTGCCGCGCATGCGGCACATCTGCGCGTCGGTGCGGCCCACGAGTTCCTCGCCGTCGAAGCGGATGCTGCCGCTGACCTGGGCGCTGTCGGGCAAGAGGCCCATGAGCGACATGGCGGTGATGGACTTGCCGCAGCCCGATTCACCGATCAGGCCCAGGGTTTCGCCGCGCTCCAGGGCAAAGCTCACGCCGCGCACGGCGTCCGCTGGGCCCCGGTGGGTTTGCAGGCGGATCTGCAGGTTGGAGACTTCAAGCAAAGGCATGGCAGCGGGTCTTTGTCTTCATCATCGTCGTCTTGTCGTTCTTGCTTGCAGTGCCACTCAGCGCTTGCGCGACAGGCGGGGGTCCAGCAGGTCGCGCAGGCCGTCGCCCAGCAGGTTCAGTCCCAGCACGGCGAAGGCGATCGCCACGCCGGGCCACACGGCCAGCAGCGGTGCCTGGAACATCAGTGTCTGTGCCTCGCTGAGCATGCGGCCCCATGAGGGCTGGGGCGGCTGCGTGCCCAGGCCCAGGTAGGACAGCGCGGCCTCGGCCAGGATGGCGATGGCGAATTGGATGGTGGCCTGCACGATCAGCACCGAGAGGATGTTGGGCAGCACATGCTCGATGGTGATGCGCCAGCTGCCCTTGCCGCAGGCGCGTGCGGCCAGGATGTATTCGCGTGACCACACGGCGTTGGCCGAGGCGCGCGTGACGCGTGCGAAGGTCGGTATGTTGAAGATGCCGATGGCGATGATGGAGTTGACGATGCCCGCGCCGAACACCGCGGTCATCATGATCGCCGAGAGGATGGCCGGGAAGGCGAAGGTGAAGTCCGCCAGCCGCATGATGAGCTCTTCAACCCAGCCGCGCCTGGCGGCCGCCAGCAGGCCCAGCGCCGTGCCGATGGACAGGCCGATGCCGACAGCGATCACGCCCACCAGAATGGAGTTGCGCGCGCCCACCAGCAGCAGCGAGGACACGTCGCGCCCGAAGGCATCGGTGCCCAGCCAGTGGGACAGCGACGGCGGCTGCAGCTTCACGGCCAGGTCCATCTCGTAGGGCGACCAGGGCGTCCAGACCAGGGACAGGCTGGCCGCGACGAGCAGCAGCAGCGACAGCACGGCACCGATGACGAAGCTGCGGTGGCGCAGTGCGCGGTGCCACCAGCCGGGCGGCGGCGTGCCCGCGGGGCGGATGGAAGGGGTGGAGGGAACGGCGCTCATGGGATCGGGCTGTCTGGTAAAGGACTCGGCTTAGATATCGCTGGCTTTGACGCGGGGATCGATCACCGCGTAGAGGATGTCCACCACGAAGTTCACGATGACCACCATGGCCGCGAGCAGCATCACGCAGTTGCGCACCACGATCAGATCGCGGTTGGAGATGGACTGGAAGATCAGCCGCCCCAGGCCCGGCAGGTAGAACACGTTCTCGACCACGATGGTGCCCGCCAGCAGGTTGGCGAACTGCAGCCCCATCACCGTGATCACCGGGATCATGGCGTTGCGCAGCACATGGCCCCAGAGCGCCGCGCGCTGCGACAGGCCCTTGGCGCGTGCCGTGCGCACGAAGTCCTCGCGCAGCACCTCGAGCACGGCCGAGCGCGTGATGCGCGCCAGGATGGCGGCCTGCACCACGGCCAGTGCGATGGCGGGCAGCAGCAGCGCCTTGAGCGCTTCGAGCGGGCTGCCGCCGGCGTCCTCGGTCCAGCCCGGGAAACCGCCCGCCGAGAACCATTGCAGCTTGACCGAGAACAGCAGGATCAACAGGATGGCGAACCAGAAATTGGGGATGGCGATGCCGATCTGCGCCAGGCCCATCACGCCCACGTCGCCCAGCCTGTTGTGGCGCGAGGCGGCGTACACGCCTGCGATCAGCGCCAGCACCGTGGTGATCACCATGGCCATCAGGGCCAGGGGCACCGTGAGCGCCAGGCGTTCGAGCACCAGTTCCAGCACGGGGGTGCTGTAGGCATAGCTGTTGCCCATGTCGCCCACGACCAGGCCGCTGATCCACTCCCAGTAGCGCTGCATGGCCGGCTGGTCCAGGCCCAGCTTGGTGGCCAGGGCGGCCACGGCATCGGGCGAGGCGTCGGGGCCCATGAGCATCTGCGCCGCATTGCCCGGCAGGATCTCCAGCACCAGGAAGACGACGATGGAGGCGCCGATCAGCGTTGCCAGGAGGGTGATGAACCGCTTGAGGAAGAACAGTCCCATGGTGGGGTGTCGTGTGGGTGGTGTGGGTTGTACGTGGCGCCAGAAGCGTGGAAATTCCCGGCGTCACAATTAATGTGTATACACAGCATAACGGTAAAAACACCCCATCGGCGGTGTTGTGTTCCGGTGTGGTTCACAAGGTACATCCGGTTACCACGCGATAATGTGCACCATGAAGTGTGCACTGTCTCCCCCGTTGTCCATCGCGCCCCGTGTGCAGGGGGGTACGCCATGGCGTTGATGATCACCGACGAGTGCATCAATTGCGATGTCTGCGAGCCGGAGTGCCCGAACGACGCGATCTTCCTGGGCGAAGAAATCTACGAGATCGACCCGCACAAATGCACCGAGTGCGTGGGCCATTTCGACGAGCCCCAGTGCGTGCAGCTCTGCCCGGTGGCCTGCATTCCCGTGAATCCCCAGCACGTGGAAAGCCGCGAGACGCTGTGGCAGAAGTTCCAGCGCTTGCAGGCGCCCTCGGCACCAGCCTGACAGGTAGGGTTCCAGGAACAGAACAGCCCGCCAATTGGCGGGCTGTTCTGTTGTGGGCCGGCGCATTCACTCCGGGATCGGCGGCTGGGAGGGCCCTGGCGGTTGTGCCTTGGCGCCTGCCAGCTCGGGCGGCCGCGGTGGCTTGGGGCGGGGCGGCTTGACGGTATGGATCAACAGCGTGGCCTTGTCCATCTCGCCGGCCAGCATCGCCGGGTAGGCCTTGACCGAGTGGATGATGCTGTCCTCGATCAGCGTGCGCTGGTCGGGGGCGGGCTTCTTGAGCACCCAGTTGGCGACTTCCGACTTCACGCCCGGGTGGCCGATGCCGATGCGCAGGCGCCAGTAGTCGGGCGAACCCAGTTGCGCATGGATGTCGCGCAGTCCGTTGTGCCCCGCATGGCTGCCGCCGCGCTTGAGCTTGACCTGGCCCGGGGGAATGTCGAGTTCGTCGTGCACCACGAGGACTTCCTCGGGCGTGATCTTGAAGAAACGCGCGAGCGACGCCACGGACTTGCCCGAGAGGTTCATGAAGGTCTGCGGCTGCAGCAGCCACACGCTCTGGCCATGCACGGTGGCGCGGGCTGCCAGGCCGTGGTAGCTGCGTTCGGGGACGAGGTGCACCTTCAGTTCGCGCGCGAGGGCGTCGATCCACCAGAAGCCGGCGTTGTGGCGGGTGGCTTCGTAATCGGGGCCTGGGTTGCCCAGGCCGACAAACAGCTTGATCATGGGTGGGGATTATCGGTGGGGTTGCTGGTGGAATGGGTTTGCAGGCGTTGTAGGCGGTAGCCGTCGTCGTGCGGTTGGTTGTGGTTGTCGCATGCCTGTGTTGAGGGCGGAGGCCGGGATGTGCGCCCGGCGGCGCACCTACGGTCAGAAGGGGGTGGGAGCGGG
>NZ_AKJX01000126.1 GCF_000276605.1 Acidovorax sp. CF316
ATGCCCACGTTGCCCTTGCCCACGGACTCCAGGTACTCCCTCAGGCCGGTCTGCAGCCCCGCGTTGGGCAGCAAGCCCAGGTTGCCAAGCAGCCTGGTGGAAAGCTGGTCTTCCGTCATTCCGGCATAGGCGGCGCCAAATGACAGGGCAAATGGGCTTAATCCTATCGAAGCGGCCCTTGCCACCTGGTTGTTGTAGACCGTGTAGGAAGGCGATTGGTCGTTGAACGCCCGGTTCAGGATCATCGTGACGACGCAGGGCTCATCCAAAAAAATTCTGTGCCATCAAAAGCTCCGCAAAAGATTGATCAGACCGAGGTCCACGAGGCATCGGCCAAGGCAGTCACGCCAGTCAACTTGACCAGGCTGTCGTTCTCACCCAGCGCGGTGGCGCCATCGTTCACGAGGATGTAGGTATCTGCTCCATACCGGAAGGCAATGGCCTTGTTGGCGCCTGCCGTGGTGGCGGCCAGTGTTGCAGCGGCCAGCAGCGAGGAGGATGCGGCGATGCTGGCCAGCTCGCTGCTGCCGGGTGCGGCCTTGGCCGCCGGGTTGGCGCCGGTCAGCTGGATCGCATTCGTACCGCTCACGAAGCCAACGACCTCGATGGCCGATGCTTCCAGCGAGGTGTCGGTACGGATGTCCAGGTCCCGTGCCGCAACGCCTGCCAGGCCGGCGATGAGCACCTTGTCGGCACCATCCCCCAGGGCAACGGTGTGTGCTGCCAGGGCATTGAGCGAAATGGAGACCCCTGAAGTACCGGCAAGCGCCAGGTCCAGGGCAGCCGTGAGCCCCGACGCGTCGATGACGGACAGCTTGGCGGCTACCACTGTGGTGGTCAGCGCCTGGCTGCCAGAGAGGGTGATCTTTTCCGCATGGGTAGCGGTGATCCGGGCCTGGTTGGTGGTGGTCCCCGCCACCAGACCCGCAGCGCTGTACACATTCAGGGTTTCGATGTCCGCAACCATGATTTCGTCGTGGCCCGTGGCGTCGGCAAACAGCAGGTTCGCCGAGTCGGTGGGGCCCGAAGCGCCGGCGAACTTCACGGTCAGGGCGCCCCCTGCGCCAGAGTTCTGGATGCCGACGGTGGTGGCCAGGTTGACGCCCGAGAACGTGGCGGGGCCTGCAGCGGCCTCAATCCGCAGGTCCATCAGGCCGGCCGCGCCCGAGGCGCTGAATTGAGCCCCCGCACCCGCCTTGATGAAGACGTTTTCGACGCTTGTCAGCGTGGGAGACACCACCGCTGCGGCATCCAGCGTCGCTCTCAGGGTGTCGATACCCGCAGCACCATAGATCACATCCGCCGTCGAAAGGAAGCCCGCGGTGGGCGCAAGAACGGTGTCGCTGAAGGCCGTGGTCTTGAATTTGGCTTCTGCGGCTGCAGGCGACATCGCATCATCGCCGGAGGTCAGCAAAACCGTTACGCCTGGCAAGCTGGGGCCGATGGGGCCGATGGGCGAGGGCCAGGTGTTGGCGGGGTTGGCAGAGTAGTTGTACGAGGCCGCCAGCTCGATGTTCCATGCAATGGCAGCCCCACTGTAGGCTGCCTGATCGCCCGTGGCATTCTCAAGGCCCGACAGGATCGTCCCCAGCTGCAGTGCGACGATGCCCACATTGGCCTTACCCACTTCAACCAAATAATTCTTGACTGCGGTTTGCAGGCCTGCATTCGGCAGCACGCCCAGATTGCCCAAGATCTTGGTGGAGAGTTCTTCCTCCGTCAGGTTGGCAAAGCTGGCACCGAACTGGAGTGCAAAGGCTGCGTTGCTTTCAGGGGTCGTGCCAGCAGCGACCAGTTGGCTATTAAATGACGCGTTCGACGGAACTTGGTTGTTGAACGCACGGTTCAACATGAGGACAGGCTCGTAAAAAGGCCAGATGGTCTTGGGCATCGCGAACTCCGTGGCAACAAGGATGCGCGAAGCGTAGGGGCAGGCCTGAGCAACCGGTGTGTCAGCCGTCACAAACAAACATTTTGAAACCTGCGTGTGCCCACACGCCCAAAACTGGAGGAACGAGGAACTGCCCTCTCAGGCTACCGTCGGCGCAATCGAATCCAGCGGCCAGCGCGGCTTCACGTCGAACGCGTACTCGGTGCTGGCTTGCTGCTGCCCAGACTCCAGGCGCATGGCAGCCGCCATGGCGATCATGGCGCCGTTGTCGGTGCACAGGTGCAGCTCGGGATAGTGCACGCGCACATTCTTTTTGGCGCAGGCCTCGTTGAGCTGGTTGCGCAGGTGGCGGTTGGCGCCCACGCCGCCGGCCACGACCACGCGCTTCATGCCCGTCTGCTTCAAGGCAGCGAGGGTCTTCTTCACCAGCACCTCGACGATGGCTGCCTCGGTGCTCGCGGCCAGGTCGGCCTTGCGCGGTTCGAGCTCGTCGCCGAGCTTTTTCGCCTGCGTGAGCACGGCGGTCTTGAGGCCGGCGAACGAAAAGTCCAGGTTGCCACTGTGCAGCAACGGCCGTGGCAGCTTGAAGGCCGTGGCATCGCCCTGCTCGGCCAATTTGGAGAGCGCGGGGCCGCCCGGATAGCCCAAGCCCATGAGCTTGGCGGATTTGTCGAAGGCCTCGCCGGCCGCGTCGTCGATGGTTTCGCCGAGGATCTCGTAGCGGCCCACGCCGTCCACGCGCATGAGCTGAGTGTGCCCGCCGGACACCAGTAGCGCGACGAAGGGGAACTCGGGTGGGTCGGCGCTCAGGAAGGGCGAGAGCAGGTGCCCTTCCAGGTGGTGCACGCCCAGCACGGGCTTGCCCAAAGCGGCGCCCAGGGCACATGCCACACCGGCACCCACCAGCAGCGCACCGGCCAGGCCCGGGCCACGGGTGTAGGCCACCACGTCCACGTCGGCTAGGCTCTTGCCGGATTCGGCCAGCACCTGGCTGGCCAGGGGCAGCACGCGGCGGATGTGGTCGCGGCTGGCCAGCTCGGGCACCACGCCGCCATAGGCCTGGTGCATCTCGATCTGGCTGTGCAGGGCGTGGGAAAGCAATGCGGGTACCTGCCCTTGCGCGCGCGTTTCCACCAGGGCCACGCCGGTTTCATCGCACGAAGATTCAATACCCAGTATCAGCAACGTCATGCCCCAAGTGTAGAGGGCCTACGCCCGCCGCGAGGCGCCACAATCGGACAACCCCACGCACTGCACGCCTCCCCGCCATGGCCGACGCCCTCCACTTCCACTCGCCCCAGACGGCGCAGATGCTGCTTTTGGCCCAGCAGGTGCGCGCCTGGGAGCGCGTGGCGCCGGCCGAGTACCAGGCCCTGCAGCAGCGCCAGCTGCACACGCTGATGCGACATGCCCACCAGCATTCGCCCTTCTGGCGCCAGCGGCTCGAAACGGCGGGATGGCCGGCCGGGGCCGCATCGCCGCACACGGTGCTCGCCCACCTGCCGGTGCTCACGCGCGCCGACCTGCAGGCGCACTTCGCCCAGGCCCGTGCGCGCTGGCCTGGGCTCCAGGACGAGGGCGTGGCCACGTCCGTCACCTCGGGTTCCACCGGCGAGCCGGTGCGCGTGGAAAAGGCCAGCGCCATGTACTCGCCCCTGTATGCCGCCATTTCCTGGCTCGAAGCCCAGTGGCACCAGCGCGATGCCCGGCGCAAGATCGCCGTGCTGGGCACGGGCCTCACGGATGGAACGCAGGACACCTGGGGCGACATGTACTCCGCCATGGGCCTGCGCGGCCCCTGCGTGCTGCGCAACATCAGCCAGCATGGCATGGACTCGCACCTGGACTGGCTGCTGCAGGAGCAACCCGACTACCTCAAGTGCAGCCCCTTCGCGGCAGCCGAACTGGCACGCATGGCCCTCGCGCGCGGCGTGCAGCTGGCCATCCGGCAGGTGATCTCGCAGTCCGAGCGCGTCACGCCCGCCCAGCGCGCCCTGTGCCGCCAGGCGTTTGGCGCGACCATCGTGGACCGCTATTCCTGCGAGGAGACCGGTTGGATCGCGCTGCAGTGCCCCATGCACGAGCACCTGCACCTGCTGGGCGCCACCACGTTCATGGAGATCGTCGATGGGGAGGGCCAGCCCTGCCCCGTGGGCGTGCCGGGACGGGTGCTGGTGACCAGCCTGCACAGCTTTGCCATGCCCATCCTGCGCTACGAGCTGGGCGACATCGCCGAATGGGGCCCGCCCTGCGGCTGTGGCATGGCCCTGCCCGTGATCGCGGGCATGAGGGGCCGCACCCGGCACTTGGTGCAGACCGGCCGGGGCCCGCTGCCCATGCCCTTCCTGGGCGATGAGCTGGGCCGCATCGAACCCATCCGCGCATTTCGCATGCGGCAGTATGCGGACGGCACGCTGCAGTTGCAGCTGGAGGTGCCGCGCGCGCTCACCGCCGAAGAACATGCTGCCGTGCGCACCGTGTTTGCGGCCAACGCCTTGGCGGACCTGCCCCTGCATGTGGAGGAGTTGGCCCGCATCGATTGGCCGGCCGGGCGCAAGCGCGAGGAGTTCGAGCGCGTGGACCGCGCATTCGAACCCTCGCCCTAGTTCACTGCGGCCAGACCTTGCCCTTGTTCACAAAGGCACCGCTGCCAGCCCGGTAGCCGAAGTGGACCTCGACATTCGCTGCCCGCATCTCCGCTTCGGTGAAGTCCAGCTGCGGCTTGAACTGCAGCGTGGCGGCGTTGGTCACCTGGCTCGCGAAGGCAATGCCCTCGGCGTCCGCCGGCACCTGGCTGGTCCAGGTGCCATCGCCCTTGCGGAAGAACCACAGGTCCGGTGCAGAGCCCTGGGCCGGAATGCGGGCCGCCACCCAGGCGCTGATCTTCGGGTTGGCAGCCACGTCGGCTGCCGTCTGCGCCAGGGTGATGCCCAGTTGCAGCGGCTGGCTGGCCGTGGACAGCACCGCCGTCGCAACCGTTGCGGCCGCCGAGGCCTGGGTGGTCGCCTGCTGGTCCGTGCTGCTGGCGGTGCCCACGGCCGGGCTCGGGCCCTCCACCGGATCGGGGGTGGTTGTAGCGGTCCAGGTGATCGCTGCGTACCCGGCAGCATACTTGGCCATGTCCACGTCGATGGCGCCCTGCACGTCGTACAGCGGGCTGCCGTTGATCTGGCGGATGTAGAGCCAGTTGCCCTGGCTGGTGCTGCCCTTGCTGGCGTCGAGCTGGCCGCCCACGAAGCGCACCGTGCCACCGCCATCGTGCACCACGAGGTGGTCGGCGCCGGGCTCGTTGACCAGGCGCGAGAACGTGGTGTCGATGTGCTCGGTGGCCTGCACGTTGGCGTACTCTGCGGTGCCCAGGGCCGCCTCGCGGACCGGTGCCGAGCCGTAGCGCAGCGCGAACGCGGATTCGGTGCGCTGGGGCGCATAGCCCGAGAACATGAACGAACGGGTGCCTGCGGGGATGTAGATCCTGAATTCCTTGTACTGCAGCTGGTAGCCGGTGAACTCGGGCAGCGCCAGCGAACCGCCGCCGGGGAACGCGCAGCCGCCCGTGGCGTAGCCGATGGCGCAGCCCGAGACGCCCTCGGGAGCGTACTGCTGCTTGAAACCGGTCTTGGTCGTGAAGGTGTAGTCGTAGGTGCCGGCGGCAGGGGGCAGCGCGATCTTGAGCGCCGATTGGTGAAGCGAAACGAAATTGGCAGCGTGGGCCAGCGAGGCCAGCGCAGAAAGACACAGGACAACCAGAAACCGCATTGAAAACCACTCCAGGACAAACAGACAGGCAGAAAAAAGCGCCCCGCGGGCGCCGCGAGGCCTGGCCTCGCCGCGCCCACCAGGGGCGGCCATCATTCAGTTATTTTGAATAACCTTATGCAAGCACTCCGTACGGGCCCGAAGCGGCACGCACAGCCTTGCCCCATGCCATCTGGCGCACGGGGCGAGGCTCAGAGGGGCTGCCAGGAGGGAAGTTCCTGTAAAGATGGGGGTGTTACACCTGGCCCACTGCCCCCGCGGCGGCGGTAACGATCGCGAGGATTTGCAACGCAATCCTGGCCCCTGCTCACTGCAGCGGCCCGAGGTAGGTCGCCTGCATGCCGTTGAGCAGGAACAGGTGCTTGTGGTTCAGGTCGGGAAAGCGCCCCTGGTTGATGACGATGTCCACCTGGCCGTTGTCCCACCGGGTGGGGACCTGCACGACCGCATCGGTGCGCTGCTCCCACTGGGGCGCGTCGGCCAGCTCGATGCGCCGCAAGCTGAAGTCCAGGTAGGGCATGGCGTGGCCGATGAATTCGCCCAGGTCGCCGTTCATCTCCACCGTGTTGTTGAGCAGGAAATAGTCGAGCTTGCCGCCCACGCCCAGCCAGCCGGTGTTCTCGCCGGTGTAGTTGCGCGACACATCGGTGAGCAGCTTGCCGTTGGCATAGAACGCCACCTTGTCGTTGGCAAAGTCGGCCAGGATCTCGTAGCGCATCCAGGTGTTATCCGTGTACCGGACAGGCGCATCCGAGTAGATGCCGGGCACGCCGGTGTTCGCCCCTTCGGCCCGGGCCGTGAGCGAGCCGCCCTCCTTGGCGGTCCAGACATTGCGGTTGGGGTTGCTCGAATCGGTCCAGTAGAAGCGCAGGTACTTGCCCGGCGCGTCGATCGTGGACAGGTTGATGTAGCCCGTGTAGTACATCTGCGGGTAGTAGGCATTGGTGTCCCACAGGTTCCAGTTGCGCAGGCGGTAGCTGCTCGGGTACCTGTCGCGCGTGGCCTGGGTGATGCTGCGCTTGAGCCAGCGGCCCGAGGGCGTGGTACCGCCCGACAGCTCCAGCGTGGCGCCGGACTCCGTGGCCTGCGCGTTGAAGTCCGTGGAGGTCAGGATGGGGTAGATGCCGTCGAGGTGCGTGCGCCATGCGGCCTTGGTGTTGGCGGCAGGCGCCTGGCCGGTAGCGCTGCCGAAGTCCGTGAAGCGCGCCAGCAGATGGCGCTGGCCGAAGAAGGTGTAGCCGCCCGCATTGTGGTCGGCCTTGCTGCCCAGGCTGCTGCCGATGATGCTGTACGGCCGGCCATGGGCGGGGCTGGTGGCGGCCTGCGTGCGGCCCTGCACCACGCCGCTGGCAGCCGATGCGTTGCCGGCCGCGTCCAGCGCATGCACCCGCAGCGCATAGCTGGTGGCGGGGGCCAGGCCGGTGAGGGTATGGGTGGTGGTGGAGACCTTGTCCTGGAGCACGCCGTCGAGGTAGACCGCGTAGGCCGCCACGGCCACGTTGTCGGTGCTGGCCTGCCATTGCAGGCGCAGGCTGGTGCTGGTGGCCTGCACGACACGCAGGTCCGTGGGCGCACTGGGCGGCGTGGCATCAGGGACGCCTGGGCGTGTTCCGCCGGGCCCTGTGCCCGGGGGTGTGGCCGGGCAGGCGGCCACCACCGCTTCGTTGCCCGCGATAGCCCCCACGGCGCCGAAGCGCTGGCGTGCCAGCAGGTCCTCGAAACTGCCAGGGCCGCTCTTGCCAAAGCCGGCAAAGAGCTGCAGACCCGCGAGCCCCGCGGCGCTGCGCACGGCCGGCTCGGCGATGCTCTGGTGCAGGGCGTTGCCGGGGGCCGTGGCCGATTTCTGCGGATGCGCCACATTGCGCAGTGCCGGCGCCGGCCAGGTGCCGGGCTGGTGGGCAGCCCACCCCCCGGCAGCATTACGATAGAACCAGTGCCCGGCATAGGCTGCGACCAGGTACACGTCGTAGCCCGCGTCCACACTGTCCTGGGCAAGGTCCAGGTCGAAGCGCAACTGCAGGCCCTCGTTCTGATGAAAGCAAGTGCTCGCATTGCCCACAGGTGCCGCGCCGGCCAGGAGGCTGAATGCGCTGGCCAGGGCTCCCAGGGCCAGACGGCCCCGCCAGGCTGCAGGCACCACGGGCGTGCGGGCGCTGGTACGGTGTTTCACGGCGTTTTTCATGGCGGCGCTGGTGTGCGTGGGCGCAAGGCACGGTGCCCGGGGGTTGGCGGGTATCGGAAAGCGCCCGACGATACGGGAAAGAACGGCGCGCCGCAACGCCGCGCCCAGCCTTGGGCCTGCGGGGCCGCGGCGACCACGCGCAAGCAGGCTCAGCGCCGCTGCGTGCGCGCCGCCAGCAGCTGCTGCACCATGGCGGCCACCGTGGTGGTCTGGGTGTCGTAGCGCGACTCGGGGGCACGGGGCACCTCGTAGGCGCCGTCCCAGCCGGTCAGGCCGGTGATCAGCCCGGCCCGGGCGCGCGCGTACAGGCCCTTGGGGTCGCGGCGGGCACATTCCTCCACGGGCGTGCTCAGGTGGATCTCATGGAACTCGCCGGGGGCGAACAGGGCGCGCACCCGCTGGCGGTCGGCCTCGAAAGGGGAGACAAAGGCGCACACCACGGTCAGGCCGTTGAGGGCCATCAAGCGCGCCACTTCGCCGGCGCGCCGGATGTTCTCGGCCCGATCGGCGGCCGACAGCCCCAGGTCGGAGCACAGGCCCTTGCGCAGCTCGTCGCCATCGAGCACGCCTGCCCGGCCACCAGCCTGGTTGATGGCACCGGCCAACGCGGTGGCCAGGGTGGTCTTGCCGGCGGCGGGCAGGCCGGTGATCCAATAGACGATGGGGTTCAGACAGGGCTCCAGCATGGGCGGCACAGGGGAAGTGCACCGACTGTAAACCAGCCAGAGGCCTGCCGGCCTGGCGTTCTTACCAGCGGTCCGAGCGCATGCGCAGCTCCCACCCGCCGCCGCGCAGCTCGTACACGCCCACGGCGCCATAGCGCTGCTCGCCCTTGTCGTCCCAGGTCATGGTGCCGATCACCGGCGCATAGCCGTTGATGCTGTGCATGGCCTTGGTGATGGCCTTGGGGTCGGCGGACTTGGCCTTCTGGATCGCAGCGGACAGCACATAGGTGCTGTCGTAGCTGTAGTGGCCCCCATAGGCCGGGGCCTTCTTGAACTCGGCCACGTACTTCTCGAGGAAGGGCTTGCCGGTGGTGAACTCCTTGGCCTCCAGCACGGGCGAGGTGGCATAGATGCCTTCCACGATGCCGACGCCCTTGGCCATGTCGGTGGTCTTGATGGTGTCGCCGCCCAGCAGGCGCACCTTGGTGTGATCGACTTTCTTGAGGGCCTCGAGCAGGGCAATGGCCTGGAAGTCGTTGAGCGTGGAGACGATCACCTCGACCCGGGCGGCCTTGAGCTCGCCGGCCAGGGCATCGAAGGCCGTGGTTTTGTCGTCGAAGGACTTGCGCACCACGACCTCCTTCTTCTCGGCCTTGAGCTGCTCGGCCGCACCGTCGGCCAGGCCCTTGCCGTAAGGGGTGCCGTCGTCGAGCGCGGCATAGCGGCTGGCGCCCAGCTGGGTGGCAGCGAACGAGCCGATGGCGCGCGCCTGCAGGGTGTCGTTGGCCACCATGCGGAAGGTGGTGGGAAAGCCCAGCTGCGTGAACTTGGGGTTGGTGGAGATGGCGATCTGCGGGATGTCCTTGGCCGCGTAGATGGGGGCGGTCTCGATGCTCACGCCCGAATTCAGGTGGCCGATGACCGCCACCACGCCGGCATCCACCAGTTGCTGGGCCACGGTCTTGCCGGTGGCGGCGTCGGCCCGGTCGTCCACGGGCACGACCTCCAGCTTCACGCGCTTGCCGTCCACGGTGTAGCCGCCCTTGTTGAGCTCGGCCACGGCCAGGTTCACGCCGTTGAGCAGGTCCTGCCCCAAAGCGGCCAGGGGGCCGCTCAGGGGTTGGGCGACCCCGATCTTGATGGTGTCGGGCACTTTGCCGCAACCCGCCAACAAGGCGGTGGCGGCCACAGCGGTCAAGGCCAGGCTGGCCGAAAATCGGCGCCGGTCGATGGGCAGGTTCATGCAGGAAGCTCCATATCAATATGTCAATGTGACCGGATGTATATGCGACGCCGCAAAGAGGCGCTATCGGGTATGCCCTCCCAATACTCACTCTATTAGCAAGTTTCAGGCCCTCGCCGCCATGGACCCGCCAAAACCAGGGTAGACCCCTGCCTGCACCAGCCCGGCGCACCAATTTATGGCGTAAATCTTGCTATGCTGACAGCATGAACGAGGCCTTGCGCATAGTGGTGGTCGCCCCCGATCTGGCGGTCACCGACCCCAACGACGAGCACGCCCTGCTGCAGGCAGAGCGCTCGCGGGCGCTGCGCATCGGCCTGCTGGAAAACAACTTCAACCTGGTGGCCACGCTGCCGTCCGACGTGTACCTGAGCGAGCGCCTGGCCCAGTTGCAGCCCGACCTCATCATCGTGGACGCCGAAAGCGAGGCACGCGATGCGCTGGAGCATGTGGTCATGGCCACACGCGACGAGCGCCGCCCCATCGTCATGTTCACCAATGACGAGGACACCTCGCACGTGAAGGCGGCCGTGGCTGCCGGTGTGTCGGCCTACATCGTGGCCGGCCTGTCGCCCCAGCGCATCCGGCCCATCCTGGACGTGGCGATGGCGCGCTTCCAGCACGAGCAGGCGCTGCGCGCCGAACTGGCCGACGCCAAGACCGAGCTCAAGGACCGCAAGACCATCGACCGCGCCAAGGGCCTGCTGATGGAGCGCCAGGGCCTGACCGAGCAGGCCGCATACGAGAAGCTGCGCAAGACGGCCATGGACAAGGGCCTCAAGCTGGTCGACGTCGCCCAGCGCATGCTTGACGTGGCCGATCTCCTGAGCTGACAGACCCCGGCGGCGCACGCCGCAGGGCCAGCATGCAGCGCCGCCAGCACACGCGGCGCACCACTCCCGCCCCCCGCCCTGCCCACCACGGCCCGCGATGGTGCAGCGCACAACACCTGTGCAGTCGAACACGGTGCAAGGCCGGCGCCTTGTCGTGGTGCATGTGGCCAATCTCCCCTTGTCGATTGAACATGTTGCTATCAAAAACTGATCTGACAGGTTGTTGAACAGGTTGGCACAGGGTTTGCATTACCTGGACAAGACCAACGGAGGTCTTCGATGAGCGGTATCCATCCAATGGCGGGCGGGTACCCCTCGCCACCGGACAGAGGCGTCCCCACCCGCGCTTGGCGCTGCGTGACTTTCTTTTGGAAGTTGCAGCAGCCCATGCGCCGAGGGGGACGCCTTTTTTGTTTTTCAAGCCACCAGGGAAGCACCATGACCGATCTGCTCAAAACCAGTCTCAACCGCCGCACCGTGCTGCAGGCCGCCACCGTGGGTGCCGTGGGCGTGAGCCCCGCCCTGCGCGCCCTTGTCCACGCACAGGGCTCGGACGCCCCCGAGAAGAAGGAAGTGAAGATCGGCTTCATCCCGCTGACCGATTGCGCCAGTGTGGTGATGGCCTCGGTGCTGGGCATCGACAAGAAGTACGGCGTGACCATCATCCCCACCAAGGAGGCGAGCTGGGCCGGCGTGCGCGACAAGCTGGTCAACGGCGAGCTGGACTTCGCCCACGTGCTCTACGGCCTGGTCTACGGCGTGCACCTGGGCATCGCCGGCCCCAAGAAGGACATGGCCGTGCTGATGAACCTGAACCACAACGGCCAGGCCATCACGCTGTCCAAGAAGCTGGCCGACAAGGGCGCCGTCAACGGCGCCGGCCTGGCCAAGCTCATGGCCAGCGAGAAGCGCGAGTACACCTTCGCCCAGACCTTCCCCACCGGCACGCATGCCATGTGGCTGTACTACTGGCTGGCCGCGCATGGCATCGACCCGATGAAGGATGCCAAGGTCATCACCGTGCCGCCACCGCAGATGGTGGCCAACATGCGCGTGGGCAACATGGACGGCTTCTGCGTGGGCGAGCCCTGGAACCACCGCGCCATCATGGACGGCATCGGGGTGACCGCTACCACCACGCAGGACATCTGGAAGGACCATCCCGAGAAGGTGCTGGGGACGACCTCGGAGTTCGTGCAGAAGTACCCCAACACGGCCCGCGCCGTGACGGCCGCCATCCTGGAAGCCGGTCGCTGGATCGACGAGAGCCTGGGCAACAAGAACAAGATGGCCGAGACCATCGCCGGCAAGGCCTACGTGAACACCGGCGTGGACGCCATCAACCAGCGCATCCTGGGCCGCTACCAGGACGGCATGGGCAAGACCTGGGACGACCCCAACCACATGAAGTTCTACAACGACGGTGCGGTGAACTTCCCCTACCTGTCGGACGGCATGTGGTTCCTGACCCAGCACAAGCGCTGGGGCCTGCTCAAGGACCACCCCGACTACGCCGGCGTGGCCAAGGCCATCAACCGCACCGACGTCTACAAGCAGGCGGCCACCGCCTCCAAGACCCCGCTGCCCAAGAGCGAGATGCGCACGCACAAGCTCGTGGACGGCGTGGTCTGGGATGGCAAGGACCCCGCGAAGTACGCCGACGGTTTCAAGCTCAAGGCCTGACAGCCCCTTCCCCCGTACGCCCCACGTTCCCACCCGCACAGGAGATCCACCATGGTCAGTGCCGTTTTCCACTCCCCTCCCGCCGCGCTGCCGGCCGATGCACCGGCAGCGCCCGCCCGCGGCGCGGCCATCCAGGCCGAGGCCCGCAAGGAGCCCCCCGCCAGCGTGCCCGCGCCCCGCGCCCCGCGCGACTGGGCCGCGCTTTCGCGCAGCTTCTGGATGGCCGTGCTGCCGCCGCTGTGCGGCCTGGGCCTGCTCATCGGCCTGTGGGCGGTGGTGTCCACCACCACCGGCGGCAACATCCCCAGCCCGCTTGCCACCTGGGCCCAGGCAATGGACATCTTCAGCAACCCGTTCTACCGCAACGGCCCCAATGACCAGGGTGTGGGCTGGAACGTGCTGATGTCGCTGGAGCGCGTGGCCGTAGGCTTCGGCCTGGCGGCGCTGGTCGGCATCCCTGCAGGCTTCGTGATCGGGCGCTTCAACTTCCTCTCGCGCATGTTCAATCCGCTGATCAGCCTGCTGCGCCCGGTGTCGCCGCTGGCCTGGCTGCCCATCGGCCTGCTGGTGTTCAAGGGTGCCAACCCGGCCGCCATCTGGACCATCTTCATCTGCTCCATCTGGCCCATGGTCATCAACACCGCGGTGGGGGTGCAGCGCGTGCCGCAGGACTACATGAACGTGGCCCGCGTGCTCAACCTCTCGGAGTGGAAGATCGCCACCAAGATCCTGTTCCCCGCCGTGCTGCCCTACATGCTCACCGGCGTGCGCCTGGCCGTGGGCACGGCCTGGCTGGTGATCGTGGCCGCCGAGATGCTGACTGGCGGCGTGGGCATCGGCTTCTGGGTCTGGGACGAGTGGAACAACCTGAACGTCAAGAACATCATCATCGCGATCTTCGTGATCGGCATCGTGGGGCTGGCGCTGGAGTTCGCGCTCATCAAGCTGGCCACCGCATTCACATTCGAAGAGGTGAAAGCATGACTACCGCTACCGCATCGCAATCCGCCAAGTTCATCCAGGTGCAAGGGGTCGAACAGACCTTCAAGACCACCAAGGGCCTGTTCCCGGCCCTTCGGGACATCCACCTGACCATCGCCAAAGGCGAGTTCGTGGCCCTGATCGGCCACTCGGGCTGCGGCAAGTCCACGCTGCTGAACCTGATCGCAGGCCTGACCACGCCCACGGCAGGGGCGCTGCTGTGCGCCAACAAGGAGATCAAGGGCCCTGGCCCCGAGCGCGCCGTGGTGTTCCAGAACCACTCGCTGCTGCCCTGGCTGACCTGCTTCGACAACGTCTACCTGGCGGTGGAGCGCGTGTTCGGCGCACGCGAAACCAAGGCCCAGCTCAAGGCCCGCACCGATGCGGCGCTGGCTCTGGTGGGCCTGACGCATGCGGGCCAGAAGCGCCCCGGCGAAATCTCGGGCGGCATGAAGCAGCGCGTGGGCATCGCCCGCGCCCTGTCGATGGAGCCCCAGGTGCTGCTGATGGACGAGCCTTTCGGCGCCCTGGATGCCCTCACGCGCGCCAAGCTGCAGGACGAGCTGCTGGACATCGTGGCGCGCACGCAGAGCACCGTGGTCATGGTGACGCACGATGTGGACGAGGCGGTGCTGCTGTCCGACAAGATCGTGATGATGACCAACGGCCCGGCCGCCACCATCGGCGAGGAGCTGCAGGTCGACCTGCCCCGCCCGCGCAAGCGCGTGGAGCTGGCCGAAGACCCACGGTACGTGCACTACCGCAAGGCGGTGATCGATTTTCTCTACACGCGCCAGGGGCACGTCGAGAAGGCGGCCTGAAGCCCCGCGCCGCAACGCGCAGCAACACGCCCAAGGCGCTGACCGATCCCGGTCAGCGCCTTTTTTTCAGGCTCAGTGCGTACCGGTGATGTACTGCTCCAGCTGTTCGATGATGAATTTCTGCTCCGAGATGATGTCCTTGACCAGATCGCCGATGGAGATCATGCCCACGAGCTTGCCCCCCTCCACCACGGGCAGGTGGCGCAGGCGGCCGGTGCTCATGATCTGCATGCACTGTTCACTGGACTGGTCGGGCCGCACGAAGCGCACCGCCGTGGTCATCACGTCGCGCGCCAGCGTGGCGGCGGAGGTGCGGCCCAGCAGGGCAATCTTTCGCGCATAGTCGCGCTCGGTGAAGATGCCCACGATGGCATCCCCTTCGGTGACCACCAGGGCGCCGATGCCCTTGTCGGCCATGAGCTGCAGGGCAGACAGCACGGAATCCGTGGGCCGGATGGTGTGCACGGTGGCGTCAGGCTTGGACTGAAGAATCTTGGCTACGACGGTCATGGAAACCTCCCTCTGAGAGACGTGGATCGGGCACACGGTCATTTCAGCCCATCTGCTGCCCGAGTGCAACCGCTAAGCAACATGCGGCCGACCACTGATGTTTCTGCGCTGTTGCATTGCCCTGCGGCCGAAACAAATCGAAAAGAAACGAAACCGCGTCGAGACCCCCGTTAGGGGTTAACCCGGCACGATACACCCATGTTCAACGCGCTGGCTCTCTCGGGAACAAGCCTGGTGGACACCGCAGGAACTCTGTGGATTGTTTCTGATACCGGAACAGTTAATTTGCGACTGAGTGGTTTTTCAATGAACACCCCAGGCGTACAGTTCAACCCATCGATGAGCCGAACCCGCAAGGCGACTCACCGAACCCGGTTCAGCAGCTTGTTCGTATCGCAGCCGTTCCGGTTTTTTTGAGACGCTTTTTCTAACCATAGGACTTCATCATGAACACGACCGCACGCTTCCTCTCCATCGCCGCTGTTGCCGCTTTCGCATCGTTTGGTGCTCAGGCCGACGAAGCCGATGCTTCGCAATTCGCCACCAAGTTCGACACCAACCGCACCCGCGCCGAAGTGGTGGCCGAAGCCTCCACCGTCGCCAAGACGCGCAGCCTGGAGCCCGCTGGTTCGCGCGTCGTGACCTACAAGTCCACGGCCGACCGCGCCGCCGTACGTGCCCAGGCCGCTGATGCGGTGCGCACCGGCCAGATCTCTTTTGGCGAAATCGGCGCTCTGTAATTCGCATCCAGTTGGCGAATTGCCCCGTATTTCCCAGTACCTCGTTCCTATTTTTTGAATTTCACAGGAGTTTCACCATGAACACCACCGCACGTTTCCTCTCCATCGCTGCCGTTGCTGCTTTCGCATCCTTCGGTGCCCAGGCTGACGAAGCCGATGCTTCGCAATTCGCCACCAAGTTCGAGACCAGCCGCACCCGCGTCGAAGTGATGGCCGACGCCGCCTCCGTGGCCAAGACCCGCAGCACCGAACCCGCCGGTTCGCGCGTGGTGTCCTACCAATCGACCGCCGACCGCGCTGCCGTGCAGGCCCAGGCGGCTGACGCCGTGCGCACGGGCAAGATCTCGTCGGGCGAACTCGGCTCGCTGTAATCTGCCAGGCAAGGGGCTGCCGACCGCACGGCAGCCCCCAGCAAAAAAGGCCGGGGCCCCGCAAGGGGCTCCGGCCTTTTGCCATGGGGGCGGCGCGCGCTTACTTGCGCGTGGCGGCCACGGCGCCCTGCACTTCCTTCCACAGGTCCTCGCCCACATTGGTGGCGATGCTGGCGTTCACCGCGCCGAGCTTTTCGCGCATGCGGCCGGCTTCGGCGGACGACAGTTCGTTGACCTGCATGCCCTTGGCCTTGAGGTCGGCCAGCGCCTTGGCGGCTTCGTCACGCGTGTCCTGGCGCTCGAAGTCGCGGCTCTTCCTGGCGGCATCGAGCAGCACCTTCTGCTCGGCCTTGGACAGGCCGTCCCAGTACTTCTTGCTGACCAGCACGATCCAGGGGCTGTAGACGTGGTTCGTCACGGTGAGGTACTTCTGCACCTCGTAGAACTTGCTCGACAGGATGGTGTTGTAGGGGTTCTCCTGGCCGTCCACGGTGTTGGTCTCGAGGGCCGAGAACAGCTCCGAGAACGGCAGCGGCACGGCATTGGCGCCCAGGGTCTTGAAGCTGTCGAGGAACACGTTGTTCTGCATCACGCGCAGCTTGATGCCGTTCATGTCCTCGAGCTTGGCCACGGGGCGCTTGCTGTTGGTCAGGTTGCGAAAGCCGTTCTCCCAGTACACCAGGCCCACGAGGCCTTTTTCCTGCAGCTTGTCCATCACCTTCTGGCCCACGGGACCGTCGAGCACCACGTCGGCCTCCTTGGCGTTGTTGAACAGGAAGGGCGTGTCCCAGATCGCCATTTCCTTGGTGATGCCCACCAGCGTGGCGGTGGAGCCGACCATCATCTCCTGTGCGCCACCGATCAGCGCCTGCTGCATCTGCAGGTCCGAGCCCAGCGCGGCGGCGCCGATGGCGCGCACCTTCATCTTGCCGCCCGAGGCCTTTTCGACCTCCTGGGCGAACAGCTTGGTGGCGCGGCCCTGGTTGGACACCTCGTTGAGGCCATAGCCGAAGCGGATGATGCGCGGCTTGAAGTCCTGGGCAGCGGCCTGGAACGAGGCGGCGACAGCGGCGACCGACAGGGCGGCCAGCAGGGTACGGCGGAAAGTCTTCATGGTTGTCTCCATTGGCAAGGGAATGAAAGGCACGGGGAAAAGGGATATGGGATGCCGGGTCAGCGCATCCACGCCACAGGGGCCGTCACGATCTGCGGGAACACCACCAGCAGCGCCATGATCAGCACATAGGTCAAGAGGAACGGGTTCACGCCGCGGATCACGGTAGGCATGGAGATGCGCCCCACGCCGGCCACCACGTTGAGCACGGTGCCCACGGGCGGCGTGACGAGGCCGATGGAGCCGTTGAGCACGAACATCAGGCCGAAGTAGACCGGATCGATCCCCGCCTTGACGGCGATGGGCAGCATCACCGGCGCGAAGATCAGGATGGTGGGCGTGAGGTCCAGCGCCGTGCCGATGAGCACCAGCACGACCATCATCACCGTCATCAGCAGGCGCGGGTTCTCCACCAGCGGGCCGAGCCAGCCGGTGAGCACGCTGGGCAGGTCGGCCAGCGTGATCATGTAGCTGGCCACCTGGGCACCGGCGCACAGGAACATCACGATGGCCGTGGTCTTGGCGGCGCGCACCAGCACGCCGTAGATGTCGGCAACGCGGATCTCGCGGTGCACGAACAGCGCCACCACCAGGGCATAGAAGGCGGCCACGACGGCGGCTTCGGTGGGCGTGAAAATGCCCGACTTCATGCCGCCAATGATGATCACCGGCATGAGCAGCGCCCAGAAGGCCTTGCCCGTGGTGCGCAGCTTCTCGCGCATCGGCAACGGTGCGGGCCCGGGGGGCAGCTCCATGCCGCGCAGCACCCAGCGCCAGGCGACGATGAGGCCCGCGCCCATGATGAGCCCGGGTACCACGCCCGAGACGAACAGCGCCGAGATCGAGGTGTTGGTGGTCACGCCGTAGATCACGAAGGCCATGGACGGCGGGATGATCGGGCCGATCACGCTGCCTGCGGCAATCAGACCGGCCGATGAATCCACCGGGTAGCCGTTCTTGCGCATCATGGGCAGCAGGATCGAGGACATGGCCGCGGCATCGGCCAGCGCCGATCCCGACATGGCCGACAGCAGCACCGCCGCGCCGATGGCCACATAGCCCAGGCCGCCGCGGATGTGGCCCACCCAGGCCTGCGCCATGTCGATGATGCGCCGGCTAATGCCGCCGGTGTTCATCAACTCGCCCGCGAGGATGAAGAACGGCACGGCCAGCAGCGGAAAGCTGTCGACACCGGCCACGAGGTTCTGGGCCAGCAACTGCGTGTCCCAGAAATCGAGAACCCAGGCCATGCCGGCCCCGGTGAGCACCAGGGCCAGGCCCATGTTCATGCCGGTGGCCATGAGGGCCAGCATGCCGACGGAAAAGACGAGGAAGGCTTGCGCTTCTGCACCCATGGCCATCACTCCAGTTCGGCACCGTGGCCGAGGTCCAGCGGCGTGCGGCGAACCAGTTCCACCAGCGCCATCACGGCGATGGCGGCCGAGCACAGCAGGGCCGGCAGCGGCAGCAGCGCCGACGAGTAGCCGAGCACCACGGAGTGGCTGTCCATGCCCACCACCACCTGCTGCCAGGCGCCCCAGGCCAGCATGCCGCAGGCGGCGATCACCAGCAGGCGGATCAGGGCCGTGAGCAGGCCGAAGGCCAGCGGCCGCTTGGCCAGCATGCCGGCCAGCGTGGTGAAGGCCATGTGCTCGCCGCGCGGGTAGGCCGCGGCGGCACCGATGAACACCATCCAGACGAAGAGCAGGCGCGAGAGTTCCTCGCTGGCCGCCACGCCGCTGCCAAAGCCATAGCGCAGCACCACGTTGACGAACACGGCCACGGCCATCACGCCCAGGCAGGCGGCCATCAGCATCTCGGCCGTGCGTTCAAGACCGCCCTTGGCGGCTTCGCCACCGGGCTGGGGATCGGGAAGGGAGTTGTCGGCGCTCATGGGGTGGTTTCCTGGTGGGCGGCGGCAAGCCAGGCACAGACCTGGTCCTGCAGGGTGGTGATGGGCAGCAGCGCATCGAGGCGCAGCACGCCGGGCTCGCCCACGGGCGATTCCAGCGTGGCGAACTGGCTGTCCACCAGTGTGGTGGAAAAGAAGTGGGTGTTCACCCGGGCCGCCACGCGCTCGCCGGCATGGGCCCGGTCGATCTCCAGGAAGGCGAAGCGCACGCCGGCGCAGGCCGCGCGCAGGCGGTCGCGGTAGGCCTTCTTGAGGGCCGAGCAGGTGAGCACGGCGCCCTCGGGGTGGTCCTGCAGCAACTGGCCCAGCGCGGCCAGCCAGCCTTCGCGGTCGGCGTCGGTCAGGGCAATGCCCTGGCGCATCTTCTCGCGGCTGGCGGGACTGTGGTGGTCGTCCCCTTCGATCAGGGGCAGGGCCTGGGCCTGTGCCACGGCGGCGCCCAGGCTGGACTTGCCGCAGCCGGCCACGCCCATGACCACGAGAAATACCGGTGACGGCGGACGGTTCATATTGGTAGCGCTATCCAACAAATTTCAAAAAAACATCCCGGCGGGATGAGGGGAAAATTCAGCCAGCACAGAGGAAAATGCCACACTATTGCGCATGCTGGCCTTGCCTCGGCTTCTGGACAGCGCTATCCTAAATCCATCAGGCCGTAACCACCCGAGGGAAAACCCTTGTCCAGATCCGAACCCCGGCGCCGTTCCAGCGGCCGCGTGACGCTCAGCCATGTCGCGGAAGCGGCCAGCGTGAGCCCCATCACCGCGTCGCGCGCACTGCGTGGCGAGCGCGGCGTGGCCGACGAGCTGGTGCAGCGCGTGAAAGCGGCCGCCGCGCAGCTGGGCTACGTGCCCGACCCTGCGGCCCGCGCCCTGGCCTCGCAACGCAGCGTGCAGGTGCCGGTACTGGTACCGCTGTTGTCCAACGCGCTGTTCGTGGACGTGCTCGATGCCGTGCACCGCACCCTGTTCCCGCATGGCTACCAGGCCCTGATCGGCGTGACCCATTACGACCCCGATGAAGAAGAGCAGTTGCTGCGCACCTACCTGGCGCACCGCCCGGCCGGCCTGCTGGTCACGGGCTTTGACCGCACGGAATCCGCACGCCAGATGATTGCCGCCAGCGGCGTGCCCTGCGTACACCTGATGGAGATGACGACGGCGCCCGGCGTGTACTGCGTGGGCTTTTCGCAGCAGGACGCGGGCCACCACATCACCGCCCACCTGCTCGAGCGCGGCCGCCGCCGCGTGGCCTTCGTCGCGGCGCAGCTCGATCCGCGCACCATGCAGCGCGCCGAAGGTTACCGCCGCTGCCTCAAGGAAGCCGGCCTGCACGACCCGCGCCTGGAGCTGCTGAGCGCGCAGCCCTCGTCCATCCGCCTGGGGGCCGAGCTGTTCGAGCAGGTGCTGCGCACCCAGCCCGACGTGGACGCGATCTTCTTTTGCAACGACGACCTGGCCCAGGGCGGCCTGCTGGCCGCGCAACGCCTGGGCGTGGCCGTGCCTGCCCAGGTGGCGGTGGCGGGCTTCAACGACCTGGCGGGCAGCGACCAGATGCTGCCCACGCTGACCACGGTGCGCACACCGCGCTCATCGATCGGCGAGGCCAGCGCGCGCATGCTGCTGGCGCTGATGCGCGGCGAGGCGCCCGAGCACAACTCGGTGAACCTGGGCTTCGAGCTGACGGTGCGCGAGAGCACCTGAAGGACCAAAAGACGGTGAAAATGGACCGCTGCGGCGGTTTTTCAGCCGACACGCCTCAGGCCCGGCTGCCTCCTGGACAGAGTTTCTACACTCGAGATGGATGAGACGACTGCGTCGACAAGCCTGGTGGCATTCAGCGACTCGTGGAAGGCAATATCGAAGTTTCAGGACCTGCCGAGGCAACACTGGTTGCCGCCCCCAGAGCTCTGGCGTCGGCCTCCCAGCCGCGCAGTTTGGCGCGGGCATGGCGGCGCTGCTCGGGTGTGGTGCTGTTGTGCAGCTCGGCAAGCCAGGCGCAGTTGTTCTCCACCACCTTGCGCTGATAGGCTGCATAAGCCGGACGCGGCGAGCGCAGCCAGCTGCCCATCAAGGCCTCGACCTCTGCCTGGGCGACCGGCGCCGCCAAGGCGCGACCGTCGCCGGTGAGGGAACGCAGCGTTTGCAGCGTTTCACGCTGGCGGGCAAGGCGCTCCTGCTGCCACACCTCAGCGTCGTAGGGCGACGCGGCCAGCGCCTTGGACAAACGCTCTCGTTGCGCATCGTCCAGCCGGCCATAGAGCGTTTCAAGCCGCTCGACGGTACGCTTGTGCCGCTCCTCGCGGCGCTTGTCCAGGTCGGGCTGCAGGTAATCGTCGCGGAACTCCTTGTTGCTGCGCTCGTAGCGCTTCTCGATGTGGCGCAGTTGCTGTGGCCTCAGCGACACCACCAGCTCGGTCACGGGCACCACGGCTTGCGCCAGCGCGGCCTCGGTCCGCAGAAGAAGTTCGGGCTCCCAGCGGCACAGCGCGGCGCCGGTGGTGTTGTCCATCACCTGCACCTGCATGCGGGCCAACATCCCTGCGTACTCCGGCATTTGCGTGCTGCGGTGCCAGCGGAACCAGGCGCCGATGGCGTCGCGGGTGCGGGGGCCCTGCTCGTCGTCCAGGTCGGCGTAGTTGTCGATCCACAAGGAGGCCCAGTTCGGGGCCTGGTTGTAGGCCAGCCGCACCACGGTGCAGCCGGCGAGGGCGAGTGCCAGCAGGCTGGCGCCGACTATCCGCGCCCCCTTTCGCCATGGCATTTCACAGAACGATTCGTGCATGATTCTCCACATGGTCCTGGTGGCTGCGGGCCAGGAAGCCCGCATGGCCTCCGATTCGCCCGGCCAGCTGCAACGTGCGTTCGATGCCACCGCCTCGCTGCAGGCAAAAAAACACAACCTGCGCTGATGAGCCCGGTGGCTTTACTTTCTGACCAGGTTGATGCGCGTGAGTTCCGGCGGCTTGCAAGGTCGAAGCACGAATCCAGGCCATGGTGCTGCGCCGTTGTTGACATAAATGCAAGTCTCCGATCTTGCAACTGCCGCAGCGCGTGCGCTGAGCCCGTAGGCGCAATGCAGCGCCTGGCCCGCGCGCTGACACCAAAGCGGCCCGCATCCCAAGACGGGAAGGGGGCGAACATGAGTGGACGCCACGATAGGGCCGCCCGACGAGCCGATCGCCCAACCTGTGCGCTTGGCTACCCGTCAAAAAACCCAACTGACCCCGCAAAAGATCATGCAGGCCGCGCTGGTGGCATATCCGGTAGCTCGGGTGGCCAACACGCGAGTTGACAAAGGGGCGGCAGTTTTTCTCGTCGCTTTAAGCCGAGGCGAGCGCCCTTTGCGAAGACGACGACTTCATGGCCTTGCGCAAGGCCACCGCGTCCTGGGCCTGCGCCGGCGCCGACGCATCGAGGCGGAACACCGCCACCGTCTCGGTGACCGATTGGGCCTGGCCCTGCAGCTCCATGGCCGAGGCCGCGTTCTCCTCCACCAGCGCAGCGTTCTGCTGGGTGATGGTGTCGAGCTGGGCCACGGCGGCATTGACCTGCGAGATGCCCGTGAGCTGCTCGTTGGAGGCGTTGTGGATCTCGCCGATCAGCGTGTTCACGCGGCGCACCAGCTCCAGCGATTCGCTCATGGTCTTTTGCGCCGTGTCGGTCTTCTGGTGGCCCTCTTCCACCTTGGTGGCCGAGTCGTCGATGAGCTGGCGGATCTCCTTGGCGGCCGACAGCGTGCGGTGCGAGAGGCTGCGCACCTCGGAGGCCACCACCGCGAAGCCCCGCCCCTGGTCGCCTGCGCGCGCCGCCTCCACGGCGGCATTGAGCGCCAGGATGTTGGTCTGGAAGGCGATGCTGTCGATGAGCTGCGTGATCTCGCCGATGCGGCCCGAGGCGGTCTGGATCTGCTTCATGGTCTCGGCCACGCCGTCCACCGCCTGGTTGCTGCGCTCGGCCACCGAGGTCGCCTGCGTGGCCAGCACCGTGGCCTGGCGCGCCGATTCGGCCGTGTGCTTGACGGTGCCGGTGATCTCCTCCATCGATGCCGCCGTCTGCTGCAGGTTGCTGGCCTGGGTCTCGGTGCGCGAGGAAAGGTCCTGGTTGCCCTGCGCGATCTCGCGCGTGGAGACCTGCATGCGCTCGCTCTCCTGGCGCGCATCGCGCACGATGGACAGCAGGTTCACGTTGAGCTGCGACAGCGCCTTCTGCAGGTTGCCCACGGTGTCGTCGCGCGAGACCTCGATCTTCTGCGTGAGGTCGCCCGCCGCCATGCGGTTGGCCCAGCCCAGCATCTGGAACAGCGGCGCCACCGTGGCACTGTGCAGGTACCAGGCCACGCCCATGGCCAGGGCCAGCACGCCCACCCAGGCCAGGCCCGAGCCGAACGAGAAGTCATGCCCGCCCAGGTCGGCAGCGCCCCAGGCCGCCAGCACCAGCACCAGCAGGCACATGCACATCTTGCCCAGGGGGCCGAGCTTGAACCGCGAGGCCAGCGCCCCCCAGGCGGTGTTCCTGACCAGGCGCCCATTGCGCAGCACATGCACCAGGCTGCCGCGCTCCTTTTCGGCACGCATGGTGGCGTAGAGCCGGTCGGCCGCCTGGATCTGCTCGCGCGTGGCCTCGGTGCGCACCGACATGTAGCCCGTGGGATGGTCGCCCTGCATCAGCGGCGTGACGTTGGCCATCACCCAGTAGAAGCTGCCGTCCTTGCGCCGGTTCTTGACCGCAGCCGACCACGGGTGGCCGTTGCCGATGGTCTCCCACATGTCGCGAAAGGCCTCCTCGGGCATCTCCGGGTGGCGGATCATGTTGTGGGGCTGGCCCAGGAGTTCCTCTCTCTCGTAACCGCTGACCTCGATGAACATCGGGTTGCAGTAGAGGATGCGGCCCTTGAGATCGGTCGTGGAGACCAGGGTTTCGCCTTTGGGAAAAACGTACTCTTGGGTGCTGACCGGCAGATTCACGCGCATTGGATTCCCTCCAAGGATGGCATCTCGTCCCCGCTGTCTTCGGCCGTGGAACCAGGCGCACGGCCTGCAGCGGTAAAAACATCCTAGGAAGAATGTCCCGATCGCGCAAACAACATTTGCGCAATGCGGGCATCCCCAGCCTGGTGCAGGCCCTGGTGCATGCCGGCACACGCGAGGTATTGCAGCGCACCACGGCGGCCCACAGGCCCTGCACGGCATTCAAATTTCATAGCACCCAGCGCAATGGATTCGGCCACTTGCGGGCGATTTTGGCATGCCAAACCCGACGCACCATCATTTGGCACACGCCTTGCTTGGAAAGTGGAGCACGGCCGAAGTTGGCCGTTCGTGTTGCCAGATGCAAAGGCGCATCCGGCGGGCACAGGACGCAGGCGTCCCCATGGAGAGTCGTTGGCCCATCGGCCGGCGCACTCCGTGCGGACGCCTTTTTGTTTTTCCATTTTTGCGCAGCAAGCCACGGTACAGAGCAGCGCTGCGGGCAGGCCGGCCCCGCCGCCCCTGCCTGCCTGCCAACGCCCTATTCCACGCGAGACATCCATGCTTCAATTTCGGGACTTCCTCAAATCCGGCCACGCCCCCACGCTGTGGTCCGCGTTCCTCTACTTCGCCTTTTCGTGCGCCGTGTGGGTCATCAACGGTGCGATGGCGCCGTTCATCACCGAGAGCCTGAAACTCACCCCCACGCAGATGGGGATCATGCTGTCCATCCCGATCTTCGCGGGCGCGCTGATGCGCTTTCCGCTGGGCATCCTGGCCCAGTACATCGGGCGCAAGAACGCCACGCTGGTGGAGATGGCCGGCATCTTCATCGCCATGGGCTTCGGCTACCTGTTCGTCAACGACTACAACGACCTGCTGGCCATGGGCGTGCTGCTGGGCGTGGCGGGGGCCAGCTTCGGCGTGGCGCTGTCGCTGGGCTCGGGGTCCTTCCCACCACGCTACAAGGGCCTGGCCATGGGCATCGTGGGCGCCGGCAACGTGGGCACGGCCGTGTCCGCCCTGCTGGCCCCGGTGCTGGCGCAGAAGTTCGGCTGGCAGTCGGTCTACGGCTTCGCCGCCGTGGGCGTGGCCCTGCCCGCCATCGTGATGGCCGTCTACGCCAAGGAGCCACCCGACCGGGCGCCCCACGCCTCTTTCCGCGAACACATCGCCTGCCTGTTCGAGAAGGACGGCTGGGCCTTCAGCCTGATCTACGCCGTGACCTTCGGCGGCTTCATCGGCCTCATCGCCTTCATGCCCACCTACTTCTACGACCAGTTCGGCGTGAGCAAGGTGCAGGCCGGCCAGCTGACCATGATGGCCGCCTTCCTGGGCGCCGCGCTGCGCGTGTTCGGCGGCTGGCTGTCGGACCTGTGGGGCGGCGTGAACACGCTCACCGGTGTGCTGGCCATCACCACCGTCAGCCTGGTGCTGTGCGGCCTGGCCGAGAAGTCCCTGCCGGTCACCATGCTGCTGTTCCTGGTGTGCTTTGCCGCACTGGGCGCGGGCAACGGCGCACTGTTCCAGCTGGTGCCCCTGCGCTGGCCCCTGTCCACCGCCGTGGCCGGCTCGATGATCGGCGAGATCGGCGCCCTGGGCGGCGGCCTGATCCCCAACGCCATGGGCCTGTCGCGCCAGTACAGCGGCACCTACCTCTGGGGCTTCGTCTCCATCGCCGTCTGCGCCGCGGCCATGCTGGTGCTCTTGCGCGTGATGCAGATCCGCTGGACGCGCACGTGGGCAGAGAAAGGGGGCCGCGCGCGCAGCGCGTGACCGGCGCCAGCCGGTAAGCGCGTCAGCGCTTGCCCCATTTCCAGCGAAAGAGAGGGTGGCGCGCAGCGCCTGAGTTGGCGCGAGCCAACCAACGCGCAGCGTTGCCCTCGCTGCAGCTGAAAGGGCGGTCGTGCGCGTAGGCCGCCCGACCTGCCAAGGCTTGCCCCCCTACCTCGGCAAGAACAACACCCAATACACCAGCAGCAGATTCACCAGCATGCTCACTGCCAGCGCGATCTTCCAGATCGCCGTGGCATCGCGCTGCATCAGCGGTGCCAGCGGTGCGTGTGCATGCAGGGGCCGCGAGGCGCCCCGCTCGAGCGCCAGCAGCAGCTCCTCGGCCGTCTCGAAGCGCTGGGCGCGCTGGCGCGCCACGGCCTTCAAGGCAATCTGGTCCAGCCAGATCGGCACCTCGGGGTTGTGGCGGCTGGGGGCCACGGGGTCGCGGTGGTAGCGCCCGATCTGGTAGGGCACCACCTCGCCATAGGGCAGGCGGCCGTGGCTGAGCAGTTGGTACAGGGTCACGCCCAGCGCGAACAGGTCGCTGCCGGCATCGGGCAACTGCCCTGTCTCGCCGTCGGCAGTGCGCTCGTAGCCGGGCCATTGCTCGGGGTTCATGTAGCTCGGCGTGCCGGCATGCAGCTGGCGCGTGGCCTCGGGTTCGCGGCCGCTCAGCGCCACGCCCAGGTCGAGCACGCGCAGCACGCCATCGTCCCCCAGGTGCAGGTTGTCGGGCTTGATGTCCCGGTGCACCACGCCCTGGCGGTGCAACAGGCCCAGCACGCGCACGGCCTGGGTGACCACGCCCACGGTGCGCGCCACGCCAAAGGGCTGGCGCTGGCGCAGCTGCTGGCCCAGGGTTTCGCCGCGGTGCCAGTCGTAGAGCAGGTAAAAGAAGCTGCTGCCGGCACCCGAGGATGCGGCAGGCCAGTCGTTCAGGCAGGCCAGGTGGGCCGCGGCGCTGCCCGACTGCATGCGCCGCGCCACCCAGGCCTCGTGTGCCAGCGTGGCGCGCTCCTCGGCATCGTGGGCGCGCTGCGGGTTCAGGGTCTTGAGGGCATACAGGCGCTGGGTGGCGGGGTCGCGCACTTGGTAGATGCGGTGGATGCCGCTGTCGGCCACCAGCGCCGTGACCACCAGGCCATCGACCGCGTCGCCCACCTTGAGCAGGGGCAGCACCGGCAGTTCCTGCGCGCGCCGCGACTCGTCCTGCAAGGTGGCCTCGAGCACGCCGCGCACCTGCACCGCCATCGCGGTCACGTTGTCGCTGCTGCCCCGGCGCAAGGCCGTTCGCACCAGCTCCTCGCACAGCGCCTGCGGCGCCGTACCCTGGCGCATCAGGCTGCGCAGTTCACGCTCGGGCAGGCTGCCATGCACGCCGTCGGACAGCAGCAGAAACAGGTCACCGGTCTGCAGCTCCCCCTGGCTGTAGTCCACCACCACATGGTCGTCGAGCCCCAGCGCGCGCGTGAGCTGGTGGGCCAGGTCGCGCTGCGCGATCACGTGGTCGGCCGTGAGCTGCTGCAGCCGCCCGTCGCGCAGCAGGTAGGCGCGCGTATCACCCACGTGGGCCACGGTGAAGGACTGGCCGCGCAGCACCAGGGCCGTGAGCGTGGTCAGGCCCACGGCGGGCTGGCGCCGCCGGTTCATGGCCGCCAGCCAGGCGTTGTGGGCGCTGAGGATGCGGTCCAGGGCCACCGTGGTGTCCCAGGTCTCGGGCGTGGCGAAGTAGTCGGACAGCAGCGTGCGCACCGTTGTCTGCGCCGCTTCGCGCCCATTGCCCCCGGCGCTCACGCCATCGGCCAGGGCCGCGATCGCGCCGCGCGCATGGTCGCGCCCACGGCCCTCGACCAGGGCGGCGAAATCCTCGTTGCCGTCCTTGCGGCCGGCCTGCGAAACGCAGCCGAAATCCAGTTCAAAGCTCATGCACCACAGGCAAGCATCTTTCATGCCCAAGCTGGTGCAAACCAGGCCTGCCCATGCACTCCCGTAAGGCGATACCGCTTTTCATCCCCATTATGGTGCGGTGCAGCATGGTGCGCCGGGCACCGCCCTGGGGCCGCCCCCACGAACGAGCCTGCCGGCAGGCGTGCCCCGGATCGGGGCGCCGCGTTGGCACACGCATTGCTTATTCGACCGCACGGCCCGCAAGGGCCCCGCGGGCCCCGGTGCAATGGCGCACCCCGGCCGGCAAGGACGAAGGCGTCCCCACATGCGGTGTCGAGCGATTTTCTCGATGCAGCATGGTGTGGGCGCCTTTTTTGTTTTGTTTTTTCGACAAGCGTGTGGGGGCTGCGATGAAAAAATCCAGGCTGGTGATGGTGGGCAATGGCATGGCCGGCGTGCGCACCCTGGAAGAGCTGCTCAAGATCGCCCCGGACCTCTACGACATCACGGTGTTCGGCGCCGAGCCGCACCCCAACTACAACCGCATCCTGCTGTCGCCCGTGCTGGCGGGCGAGCAGACCATCGACGAGATCATCCTCAACGACTGGTCCTGGTACGAAGACCACCAGATCACGCTGCACACCGGCTTCACCGTGACGGACGTGGACCGCGTGCGCCGCGTGGTGCATGCCACCAGCGCGACCGGCGAGACCATCAGCACCGAGTACGACCGCCTGATCCTGGCCACGGGCTCCAACCCCTTCATCCTGCCCGTGCCGGGCAAGGACCTCAAGGGCGTGCTCGCCTACCGCGACATCGCCGACACCGAGGCCATGATCGCCGCCGCGGCCACCTACCGGCATGCGGTGGTCATCGGCGGGGGCCTGTTGGGGCTGGAGGTGGCCAACGGCCTGGTCAAGCGCGGCATGCAGGTGAGCGTGGTGCATGTGGGCAACACGCTCATGGAGCGCCAGCTCGACGAGGTGGCGGGCGGCATGCTGCAGCAGTCGCTGCAGGAGCGCGGCATGCAGTTCCTGCTCAACGCCCAGACCGCGGAACTGGTGGGTGGCCCCGAGGGCCGCGTGACCGCCGTGAAGTTCAAGGACGGCAGCGAAGTGCCGGCCGACCTGGTGGTGATGGCCGTGGGCATCCGCCCCAACACGGCGCTGGCCGAGAAGATGCGCCTGCATGTGAACCGGGGCATCGTGGTGAGCGACACGCTGCAGACCATCACCGATGCACGCATCTACGCCGTGGGCGAGTGCGCCGCGCACCGCGGCATCGCCTACGGCCTGGTGGCGCCCCTGTTCGAGCAGGGCAAGGTGCTGGCCAACCACCTGGCCGAGATGGGCATCGACCGCTACCAGGGCTCGCTCACCTCCACCAAGCTCAAGGTGACGGGCATCGACCTGTTCAGCGCCGGCGATTTCCAGGGCGGCGAGGGCACCGAGGAGATCGTCATGAGCGACCCGGTGACCGGCTCATACAAGAAGCTCGTGATCAAGGACGACAAGCTCGTGGGCGCCTGCCTCTACGGCGACACGGTGGACGGCAGCTGGTACTTCGAGCTGCTGCGCGAAGGCCGCACGGTGGACGAGATCCGCGACCAGCTGATGTTCGGCCCGGCCGCCACCGAATGAATGAACCTGTTTCAGCAGCAGCCATGACCACCAGAAAGGACACGCCCATGACCACCACGACCTTGTCGCCCGCCCTGCAGCGCAGGGCCTTGCTGCTGAAGGCCGGTGCCGCCGCAGGCGCCGCCACCGTGGCCGGCACCCTGGCCCTGGTGGCGGCCCGGCCGGCCCACGCCCAGGTGGCCAACCTCAACGATGCCATCAACAAGGCCGGGCGCCAGCGCATGCTGAGCCAGCGCATGGGCAAGGCCTGGCTGGCCCTGGCCCACAAGGTGCAGGAGCCGGCCGCGCGCCAGGTGCTGGAGCAGTCCGTGGCCCTGTTCGAGCGCCAGCTCGCCGAGCTCAAGTCGTACGCGCCCAATGCCGGCATCCGCGATACCTACGGCCAGCTCGATGCCGCCTGGGCCACGCACAAGGCCACGCTGCTCGGCGGCACGCCCGCCCTGGCCGGCGCCACCGCGATGCTGCAGGCCGACGCCAAGGTGCTGGCCCTGGCCCACCAGGGCACGGTGCAGTACGAGTCGGCCTCGGGCAAGCCCGTGGGCCACCTGGTCAACTTGGCCGGCCGCCAGCGCATGCTGAGCCAGCGCATGGCCAAGTTTTATCTGGCGGCGCAGTTGCCGGTGGATGCGGCCGTTGCCGCAGCCGAGATTGCCAAGGCACGCACGGAGTTCGTTGCGGCGACCGAGGTGCTGCGCAAGGCGCCTGAGGCGAATGACCGGATCCGGCAGGAGTTGCTGCTGGCCGACGGGCAGTGGGTGTTCTTTGATGCGGCGCTGCAGCGCATGCAGGCGGGCGGGGTGGCTGGCAGCACGGCGCGGCAGGTGTCGGAGGTGTTTGTGGCGAGTGAGAATTTGTTGTCGAGCATGGATCGGGTGACGGGGCTCTATGCGGCTCTGGCAGGTTGAGGTCGCTGTGCCTGGTTGCTTCATTTACTTTGTCGAGGGCGGAGGCCGGGATGTGCGCCCGGCGGCGCACCTTCTTTCTTTTGCGTCGCCAAAAGAAAG
>NZ_AKJX01000127.1 GCF_000276605.1 Acidovorax sp. CF316
CGGCGGCCGCCACCGGTGCAGCCGGTACAAGGGCCGCAGGCTCCGGGGCTGCAGTGGAGGGGTCCGGGGGCGCCGGCGCCTGGAGCACCTGCACCGGCGTTGCTGCCCGCTGTGCGGTCGTGCCGCGCTCCACACCGGCCCGCGGAGCGATCCACAGGCCCCCCGCCGCGAGGGCGGCGAGCACAGCTCCGGCCAGCAACGAACCCGGCCGGGCCGAGCCCTGGGTCCGCGCACGGGACGCGAAAGCATCGCCCTGGGTCAATGCAGTACCCGCGCAGAAGCCAGGAACTCCGCCAGCGCGCCGTCGAAGCCGTCGGGGTCTTCGAGCTGCGGCCAGTGGCCCGCATGCGGCAGGCTCAGGTGGCGCGCGTCGGGCAGCACATGGGCCAGGGCCTGCAGGGCCGCGGGGGGCGTGCAGCGGTCCTGTGCGCCACCGATGATGAGCGTGGGCATGTGCAGGCGGCCGAGCACGCTGGCGCCACGGTCGAAGGTGGACAGCGCCTCCAGCGCGCGGCGGTAGGAGCCCCGGTACACCTGCGACAGGGCATGGGTGGCCAGGCGCACGCCTTCGGGCAGGGCGCCGCTGCCGATGAACTGCGGCACCAGGCCCTGGGCCAGCGAGGCCATGTCGTCCTGCGCGGAATCCAGGGCCGCCAGGCGCGGCTCCACCCAGTCCTGCCGGGCCTGGGCATCGAGGGCCGGCCCCCCCGCGCACAGCACCAGGCGGCGCACCACGGCACTCTTGCGCACGGCCACTTCCAGCGCCACCATGGCGCCCATGCCGTGGCCCACCAGCGTCACGGGGCCGCACTGCAGGGCATCGATCAGCGCCAGGCAGCTTTCGGCCAGGCCCTTGAAGCCATAGGGTTCGATGGGGGCGCTGTTGCCATAGCCGGGCATGTCCCAGGCCACGGCCCGGTAGCCCAGACTGGCCAGGGTTTCGACCTGGGGCGCAAAGCTCAGGTGGCCGCCGTCGGCGTCGTGCAGCATGAGCACGGTAGGCCCGCTGCCCAGGGTGGAGAAATGGGGAAGAAGTGCCATGGATGTCCTGCGCAATCCCTGCCATGGCAAGGGTCGGTTCATGATAGCCCAGGTGTTTTTAACCCCGGACGGCGGTCGGGGCATCCACGCCCCGGGGTCCCAGGCCCCGCATGCGCGACACCTCCAGCGCCCCCGGCCGCAACATGGCTGTGGCATGCAGACCATAATGGTCTCCTGCCCTTTTTCGGCCCCAGCGCCTGCCCTTCGTGAACCGCCCCCTGCCCCGCCCTGCCCTTGCCCGGCCCCCGAGCTTCTCCGCCCGCGAGTTCCGCGACGCGCTGGGCATGTTTGCCACCGGCGTCACCATCGTCACGGCGCGCAATGAGGACGGCAGCCTGGTGGGGCTCACCGCCAGCTCGTTCAACTCCGTCTCGCTGGACCCGCCGCTGGTGCTGTGGAGCCTGTCGCGCGGCGCCAGCACCATGTCCACCTTCGCCAACGGCGCGCACTATGCGATCAACGTGCTCGCCGCAGACCAGAAGGCGCTGGCCGAGCGCTTTGCCACGCGCGGCATCGACCGCTGGGCCGGCGTCAGCCACCACCCCGGCACCAATGGTGCGCCCGTGCTGGACGGCGCCGCCGCGAGCTTCGAGTGCTTCAACCGCAGCCGCTACGAAGAAGGCGACCACCTGATCTTCGTGGGCGAGGTCGAGCACTGCAGCCACCGCGCCGGCGTACCGCCGCTGCTGTACCACGGCGGCCGCTTCTATACCGAGCACCCGCTGTGACGCCGGGCGTGCTGGCGCGCCATGTGAACACCGGCAGCGCCCGCCGCCTCAAGGTGGGCGAGCGCAGCGTGCTCAGCGCCATCGGCAAGGCACCGGTTACCGGGGCTGTGGCCGTGGGGCGGCTGGGCCTGGCCGGCGACGAGCAGGCGGACCTGAATGTTCACGGTGGCCTGGACAAGGCGGTCTACGCCTACCCGGCTGCCCACTATGCCTTCTGGCAGGCGCAGCGGCGCGAGCGTGGCGTGAGCCTGTTCGACGAGGAGCTGCCGCCCGGATTCATGGGCGAGAACCTCACCGTGGACGGACCGCTGGAGGGTGAGGTCTTCATCGGCGACGAGCTGCACTTCCCCGATTGCGTGCTGCGCGTGACGGCGCCGCGCGAGCCCTGCTTCAAGTTCAACGCCGTGATGGGCTTTGCCCAGGCCGGCCGCGCCATGGCGCTGGCGGGCTGCTGCGGCTACTACCTGGCGGTGGACCAGGCGGGCACCCTCACCGCGGGACAGCGGGCCACGCTGGTGCCCGGCCGGCGTTCGCTGAGCATTGCCCAGGCCTTCGCCGCCAAGTTCGCCAAACACGCGCGCTAGCGGCTTTCATGGCTGCGCAGCCGGCCCGCGCTGCGGTTCGGCCCATTGCCGCGCCTGCTCCTGGAGCTGCGGAAACACCTTGCCCACCAGTGCCAGCTGGGCCGCCATCAGGCTGTGGGCAGGCACGGCCGGCGGCGCGGCAGCGGGCTCGCCGAACTCCTGCAGCACCTGTGCCACGGCCGGTGCCGCAGGCGCCCGGGAGATCCGGCCCCGCGCCTGCTGCTGGGCCTGTTCGAGCTGCCCGGCCAGTTGCTGCAGCGACGCCAGCAGCGCACTCGCCATCTCCTGCGCGCGCGCGTCCACGGGGCTGGCATCGGCACCGCCGCGCTGCGCGCCCAGGGCCGAGAGGTAGTTGAGCTGGGTGTGCGACAGGCGCAGGAAGTTGGCCACCGCCTCCACATTGCCGCGCACGCCGCGCGGCTCCTTGAGCATGGCGCTGTAGGAGTTGGACAGCGCGGCATCGGCATTGTGCGCATTGCGCCGCGCCAGGCGGTATTCCAGGTGGTCGTGCTTGCCGCTGTGGTACTGCGCCAGGATGGCGCGCAGGTACAGGGCCTGGGTCTGCAGCACCTGGGCTGCCAGCCGTGGCCACTGGCGCGATTGCCAGTGCGGCAGCACCAGCCAGGCGGCGGCCGCCGCGATCAGGCAGCCGGCCGCGGTGTCCAGCAGCCGCGCCAGGATCACGCCCTGGGCCATGCCCATCTGGTGAAAGCCCAACAGCAACAAGGTGGTCACCGCCGCCGTGGCCAGCACGTAGCGGGTGTGGCGCGCGCCAAAGAACACGGCACCGGCGAACACCAGCAGCGCAGCCTGCACCAGCGCCCCCGGGAACAGCTGGATCGCCGCCCAGCCCAGGGCCAGGCCGATGGCCGTGCCCTTGGCGCGCTGCATGAGCCGCGTCTGCGTGGCCGCATACTGCGGCTGGCTGACGAAGACGATGGTCAGCAGGATCCAGTAGCCGTGCGGGTCGCTGGTGGCCTGCATCAGCCCAAAGCCCGCCAGCAGCGACAGCGCCAGCCGCACGCCGTGCCGCAGCCAGGGCGACTGCGCATGCAACTGCGCACGCACACGGCCCCAGGCATCGCGCAGGCTGCGCGGCTCGCGGTCGAACAGGGCATGGTCGACACCGCCGTGCTCGCCGGCGGCGGCGCCCCCCAGGGCGGTCGCGAACACCGCGGCCATGGCCGCCAGGTTGTTGCCCAGGGCGTGCAGCGAGCGCAGGGGCCGGGCCATGGAGGCAGCCCCTTCCGTGCCCGCCAGGTCGGCGGCAATGCCATCCTGGTGCGCGATGGCGGCCTGCAGGTCCTCGATGGCGCGGGAGGTCATGCCCCCGTGCTGCGGCGGCGATTGCTGCTGGATGGCGAGCGACAGCCGCAGCGCCTGCTCGCCCAGCAGCGTGAGCACCCGCTGGCAGCGGTACAGCACGTCGCTGTGGAAGAACGCCGTGGCCAGCAGGTCGTAGTGCTCGTGCGAGGAACTGACGCGCTCGTGCACGTCCTGCGCGGCCAGGTACTGGTGCATGGCAGCCTGCAGCCAGGCAGGGGGCTGGCCCCGGCCCATGCGGCTCATCAGGCTTTCCTTGGCGGCGTTGAGGGCGTCCACCACGCGCCCGTTGTGCAGGGCCAGCGCCATGCGCCGGCGCTCCAGGTCCACGCCGCGCACGGGTTCGAGCAGCAGGGCCTTCAGGCGCAGGTATTCGCCCAGCACCGCATACAGCCGGGCCAGGCGAAAGCGCACGGGCGCGCGCGGCATGGCCCCGGCCCAGGCCACCGAGACCAGCCCGTACCAGGCCGCTCCCGCCAGCATCAGCGGTGCCGCCTGCGCCGCCCCGGCACGGCTGGTGTGGGCGGCCAGCGCCGCATAGATGAACAGCACCAGGGAACCGAAGGCGACGGCCCGGCAGCGCTCGCCGAGCGCGCCCAGCAGGCTGAACCCCAGGGCTGACAGCGCCAGCACCCCCATCAGCGCCCAGGGCCAGGCCACCGTGGCCCACACCGCCAGCGCCATGAGGCCGAAACAGCCCAGCGCCAGCAGCTGCGCGCGCAGCCGGCCGCGCCAGCTGTCATCGGTTTCGGTCAGGGCGCTGGCGATCACGCCCAGCAGCACCGGCATCAGCTCGGCCTGCCAGCCGGCCCACCAGCCCCAGGCCAGCACGGCCGCCAGCGCGCAGAAGGCGCGCGCGCCGCGCGTGAAGCCCTCATGGTTGCGTGCGCGCTGCCAGCTGGATTTCCAGGATTCGTCCACAGGAATGCCTCATATCAGGGATTACCCTAATACTAAGCAATAAACCGGCCATGGCGGCCGGCGGGGGCACGAAACAGCCGCGGTGGCAGGCCAGGTGCCTTTTCAGGCAGCCCCGTGGCAGCACACGCACAGCTTGTTGCCGTCCGGATCGCGGAAATACGCCCCGTAGTAGTTCGCGTGGTACTGGGGCCGCAGTCCAGGCGGCCCCTCGCAGGTGCCGCCATGGCGCAAGGCCAGGGCATGGACCTCGTCCACGGTGCTGCGGTCGGCGGCCAGCAACGCGTTCATGGCGCCATTGCCGGGGCTGGCGGCCTGGCCGTCAAAGGGGCGGCCAATGAGGAACAGCGGGCGCGCAACGCCCGGCACCTGCCAGCCGGCCCAGGGCACTTCAGGCTCGCAAAAGCGCTGCGCCAGGCCCAGGCGCTCCAGCACCGGCCCATAGAACGCCAGGGCGCGCCCGAAATCGTTCACCCCGATGTGGACATGGGACAGCATGGAACCCCCTTCAGCGGTCACAGGGCGCCGGGCGCGCGGCGCCCTCAGCGCACCGTATCGGGCAGCTCGATCTTGACCTCCAGCACCTCTAGGTTGTCCTGGCGTTCCAGGTGCACCTTGAGGTCTTCGGGGTTGATCTTCACGTACTTGGAGATCACCAACACCAGTTCGCGCTGCAGCGCGGGCAGGTAGTCGGGTTCGGAGGCGTTGCGGCCGTTGCGTTCGTGCGCCAGGATGATCTGCAGGCGCTCCTTGGCAACGCTGGCCGTCTTCTTCTTTTCGCCGAGAAGAAAGGAAAGAAACGATGCCATGTCTTACTTGCTCCCGAACAGGCGTTTGAAGAAGCCGGGTTTCTCTGCGTCAATGAACCGCAGGGGCTTGTCGGTCTGGCCGAGGAAACGGTCGATCACGTCCTTGTAGGCTTCCGAGACATCCGTGCCCTGGGCATGGATGGCGGGCGTGCCCTGGTTGGACGACTGCAGCACCACCTCGGACTCGGGGATCACGCCGATCAGCTTGATGCGCAGGATGTCCTGGATGTCCTCGAGCGAGAGCATCTGGCCGTCCTCGACCCTGCTCGGGTTGTAGCGGGTGATCAGCAGGTGCTCCTTGATCGGCTCGCCGCCCTCGATGGCGCGCTTTGTCTTGCTGCCCAGCATGCCCAGGATGCGGTCGGAGTCGCGCACCGAGGAGACCTCGGGGTTGGTGACCAGCAGGGCCTCGTCGGCGAAGTGCATGGCCATGAGCGCGCCGCTCTCGATGCCGGCGGGCGAATCGCAGACGATGTACTCGAAACCCATCTCGGCCAGGTCCTTGAGGATCTTCTCCACGCCGTCCTGCTTGAGGGCGTCCTTGTCGCGCGTCTGGCTGGCAGCCAGCACGAACAGGTTCTCGCACTGCTTGTCCTTGATGAGGGCCTGGTTCAGGTTGGCCTCGCCCTGGATCACGTTGATGAGGTCGTACACCACGCGGCGTTCGCAGCCCATGATGAGGTCCAGGTTGCGCAGGCCGACGTCGAAGTCGATCACGGCGGTCTTGTGGCCGCGCAGGGCGAGGCCGGTGGCAAAGCTGGCGCTGGTGGTGGTCTTGCCCACACCACCCTTGCCGGAGGTCACGACGACGATTTTGGCCATGGATTATTGGATCTCTCTGGGGTTGATACGTACGGGATTGCGCAGCGGCTCGATGAAGAGCTTCTCGCCTTCCAGGCGCACCTGGGCCGGCCTGCCCGCGACCTCATCGGGCAGGGCGGTCTCCGTGGTGCGGTAGATGCCTGCAATGGACACCAGTTGCGGCTCCATGCAGGTGGAAAAGATGCGTGCCTCGGTGTTGCCGCGCGCGCCGGCAATGGCGCGCCCGCGCAGCGGGGCATACACGTGGATGTTGCCGTCGGCGATCACCTCGGCACCGAAGCTGACCATGGCCAGCACCACCAGGTCGCAGCCGCGCGCATAGACCTGCTGGCCCGAACGCAGCGGCTTGTCGATGACCATGGTGCCGGGGCCGGCCACGGGCACTTCGCGCACCACCTCGACCTCGTGCACCACCTCGCGGATGACCTCCTGCACCTGGACCTGCGCCTCCGGGTCCGGTTCGGGCTCCTGTTCCGGGGCAGCTGCCGTCTCGGCACGGGCCGCCGGCGCATCGGGCACCGCCGCCAGCCCCACCGCGCGCGCGGCGTCCATCTGGGCCGGGCTGCCGCCACGCACCGCCACGGGCAGGGTGCGGTGCTCGCGCAGCACCGCGACGATGGCCGCGAAGTCGATGGACTCCTCGGCCTCGCGCACCAGCGCCAGGTCGATCAGCACCGGGTCGTTGTCGAAGAACCCCGGTGCATCGGCCACACGCTCGGCCAGTTCGGCGGCGAACTGGGCGGCATCGGTGGTCTTGAGCAGCACCGCCACCACGGACAGCGAAGCGCTCTTGAGATCGAAGCGGGTGCGGACCTGGGCCGCCGTGGAAAAGGCCATGTCAACGGAGTTGGGTGAAGAAAGCGCCCGAAAGCCGGTATCGCCAGCCGCAAAGTGTACCGTGGGCCCAAAGAGGCCTTGTCTCGCGACGTTTCAGGCCGCGGCCGGGCGCTGCCCTGCGGCCTGGGCACGCCCCTTCCATAATCGGCCGATGCCCATTGCCCGCAAGACCCACCTCGATTCCCTGGCCATCGGCCTGCTGCTCGCCTGCTGCATGTTCTGGGGCTTCCAGCAGGTGCTGGTGAAGGCCACCGTGGCCGAGGTGGCCCCGGTGTTCCAGGCCTCGGTGCGCTTCGTGCTGGCGGCGCTGGCCATTGCCGCCTGGTGCCTGTGGCGCGGCGTGCCCCTGTCCAGCCGTGGCGAGCCCGCGGGCGCGCTGCGCGCCGGGCTGCTGGCCGGCGCCTTGTTCGCCGGCGAGTTCGCCTGCATCTACCTGGGGCTGCAGTACACCAGCGCCTCGCGGCTCACGGTGTTCCTGTACGGGGCGCCATTCTGGGTGGCCCTGCTGCTGCCGCGCTTCATCCCCAGCGAGCGGCTGCGCGGCTGGCAGTGGGTGGGCCTGGCTGCCGCCTTCGTGGGCGTGGCGCTGGCCTTGGGCGACGGCATGCTGGGCCCGGCCAACGCCGCCATGCCCCTGGCCTGGCTCGGCGACCTGCTGGGCGTGGCCTCGGGCCTGATGTGGGCGCTGACCACGGTGGTGATCCGCACCACGCCATTGGCGCGCGTCGCCCCGGCCAAGCAGCTGCTCTACCAGGTGGGCGTGAGCGCTGCCCTGCTGCCCCTCCTGTCCCTGGTGCTGGGCGAGACCTGGACCTGGCACTTCAGCGGCTTCGCCTGGGGATCGCTGCTGGTGCAGGCCCTGGTGGGCGCCTTCGTGAGCTACCTGGCCTGGATGTGGATGCTGGCCCACTACCCGGCCACGCGCATCTCGGTGTTCGTCTTCCTGACCCCGGTCTTCGCCCTGCTGTTCGGCGCCTGGTGGCTGGGCGAACCCGTGACCCCGGGGCTGCTGGTGGCCCTGGGGCTGGTGGCGGTGGGAATTGTGCTGGTCAATCGCAAGCCGGCTGCGGCCTGAGAGCCACACGGCGCCTCGGCACAGACGTTCCAGGCGCGAAGCGACTCAGGGGGATGGTCAGAATTTAGGAATACGGATCCGGCTGATCATCAGCGAGCCGGAAGCCGCGAACACCAGCACCAGCGGGTGCAGCGTGAAGCCACCGATCAGCACCTTGCCGAACCACAGGTTCTCGCCCAGGGCACCCATGTAGCCGGCCAGGGCCATCAGGGCCACGAGCACGATGGAGGTGGGGATGGGCGTGCCCTCGAAGTAGCGGACCTTGCCGTCGTCACCCGAGAGCGACTCGGCCGTGACGTTGTAGCGCGCCAGGCGCGAGACGCCGCAGGCCACGAAGTAGGCCAGCACCACGCGGTCGTACAGGCCCTGCATGCCGCAGCCATAGGCAATGATGGCAGGCGCCACGCCGAACGAGATCACGTCGGCCAGCGAATCGAGCTCGCGCCCCATGGCCGAGCTCTTCTGGCGCCAGCGCGCGATGCGCCCGTCGAGCACGTCGAAGACCAGCGCCGCCAGCACCAGGGCGGCGGCAAAGTAGATGTGCAGCACGTCGCGCGTGCCCAGGTAGGTCATGGCCGAGAACAGCGCCCCGACGCCGCACACCGCGTTGCCCAGCGTGAACCAGTCGGCCAGGTGGAACTCGCGGATCATCGAAAAGCGCTTGGGATGGGTTTGGGGAGTGGTCATGTCAGGAGCGCACCGGTCGCGCCAGGGAAAGTGGTGACGCCACATTATGGGCGGCGGCGCGCACCGCCTTCTGTAGGCACACTCCCCGCGCGGAAGGGGTGGCACCGGCAGCAGGCGCATTCAGCCAAGGCCCCGCGCGATGGCTTTGCTCACTGTCAACATTTTTTGAACAGTGTGTCCATGGTTTTGTGCAATTGTCAAAAAATCATCGCGCACCAACAATGACCGGCCCACCTGTTTCCCAGGATGGGCCCCGATTTGCCAGGAGACAAACCATGCACACTGCCGGGAGCGCACTCTCGCCCTGCCCCACCCCTGTCGCCGCGGGGGCCCCCGCTCCATGACGGCGGCCCCCCTTGGCACCGGCGGCGCACACGCACGCCCGCCCTTGTCGGCCCCCTTCGCCCCCGCGTTTCCGGTGCGCAGCCTGCAGGACGTGGAGCGCCTGGAGGCGCTGCCACTGGCCCAGGCGCTGCCGGTGCAGAGCACCTACGATATCTTCTGCAACTCGGCCCATGCCTTTGGCGACAAGACGGCGCTGAGCTTTCTGCCCACCGCCGACCCGGCGGATGAACCCATGCGCTGGTCGTACGCGCAGTTGCTCGCTGGCATCCACCAGACGGCCAACCTGCTGCACGACCTGGGCGTGGGCCCGCAGGATGCCGTGGCCGTGCTGCTGCCCGGCTGCCTGGAATACCACCTGGCCCTGTGGGGCGGCGAGGCGGCCGCCATCGTGCAGCCGCTCAACCCGCTGCTCACGCCCGAGAAGCTCGCCTCCATGATGACCCTGGCCCGCGCCAAGGTGCTGATCGCCTATGGCGAGGACGGCGATTCGGGCTTCTGGACCAAGGCCATGGGCCTGCGCAGCCAGGTGCCGACCCTGCGCACCGTGCTGCGCGTGGCCCCGCACGGCGAGGCAGCGGGCGCCGCCGGCCCGCTGCCCGACAGCGTGATCGACTTTGCCAGCCGCAGCGCCCAGCCCGACGACCGGCTGGTGAGCGGGCGGCGCATCGCGGCCGGTGACATCGCGGCCTACTTCCATACCGGGGGCACCACGGGCGCCCCCAAGCTCGCGCGCCACAGCCATGGCGCGCAGGTGTTCACGGCCTGGGCCTGCGTGCAGATGCAGGGCATCCGGCCCGAGGACGCCGGCATCAACGGCTACCCGCTGTTCCACGTGGCGGGCGTGCTGCCGGGCGCGCTGGCGGCACTGTCGGCCGGGGTGGAGACCATCATCCCGACCACCGGGCTGTTCCGCAACCGCCAGGTGATCGCCAACTACTGGCGCCTGGCCGAGCGCTACCGCTGCACCTACCTGTCGGCCGTGCCCACGGTGCTGGCGGCGCTGGCCAATGTGCCACTCGATGGTGCGGACATCTCGGGCCTGCGTTACTGCCGCACCGGTGCAGCGGTGCTGGCGCCCGAGCTGGCGGCGCGCTTTGAGCGCCTGTTCGGCCTGCATGTGCACGAGAGCCTGGGCATGACGGAGATGGCCGGCATCTCCACCATCACGCCACCGGGCGTGAACGCGCCCGCAGGCTGCGTGGGCTGGCGCCTGCCCTACACGCGGCTGCGCATCGTGGCGCTCGACGCGCACGGCAATGCCTCGGACCAGGAGATGCCGCCCGGCCAGCCGGGCATGGTGCTGTTCCACTCGCCCAACCTGTTCTCGGGCTTTCTCGATGCCGCCGACACGGCCCGGGCCTTCACGGCCGATGGCTGGCTGGCCACGGGCGACCTGGGTTTCGTCGATGCCGAAGGCCGTCTGCACCTGAGCGGGCGCTCCAAGGACCTCATCATCCGCAGCGGCCACAACATCGACCCGAAGGTGATCGAGGACGCCCTGGGCGCCCACCCCGCCGTGCAGCTGTGCGCCGCCGTAGGGGCACCCGATGCCTATGCGGGCGAGCTGCCCGTGGTTTTCGCCACGCTGGTGCCGGGCGCCCAGGCCAGCGAGGCCGAGCTGCTGGACTTCGTCTGCGCAGGCGTGGACGAGGCCGTGTCGCGCCCGCGCACGCTGACCGTGCTGGAGACCATGCCCGTGACCAATGTGGGCAAGATCTACAAGCCCGCCCTGCGCCTGCAGGCCGCCTGCCGGACGGTGCAGGCGCTGGTCGACGGCGTGTGCACCGAACTCGGCGCCACCACGCGCCCCAGCGTGCAGGCAGAAGGCGAAAGCGCCGTGCGCGTGGCGGTCGACGGCGGCGCACCAGCCCTCGCAGACCGCCTGCGCCAAGTGCTGGCGCCCCTGCCCATCCAGGTGCAGGTGGTGCTGTCAGCGCCCGGTGCCTGAATCTTTTCCCCCCAAGACCCATAACGATTCCAGGAGACAAACCACCATGCGAACTTTCCAGACCCTTCAACGCCGCACCTGGCTCGGCGCGGCCGCGCTCGCCGTCGCCTCCCTCGCCGGCATGGCCGCCCAGGCCCAGCAGCCGGCCTACCCTGCGAAGCCGATCAAGGTGGTCGTGCCCTTTGCGCCGGGCGGCGCCACCGACGTGCTGGCCCGCGTGCTGGCCGAGAAGATGGCGGCCGGCCTGGGCCAGCCCCTGGTCATCGACAACAAGCCCGGCGCGGCCGGCATCATCGGCACCGATGCGGTGGCCAAGGCCGCACCCGATGGCTACACCATCGTGCTGGGCCTGAGCAATTCGCTGCTGACCAACCAGTTCCTCTACGAGAAGCTGCCGTATGACCCGCAGCGCGACCTGGCCCTGGTCTACCAGATCGCCATCGCCCCGCTGGTGCTGGTCGCCCACCCCAGCGTGCCCGTGGCCACCGGCCCCGAGCTGCTCAAGTACGCCGCCGCCAACAAGGGCAAGGTGGCCTATGGCTCCTACGGCACGGGCGCCTACCCGCACCTTGCGGGGGCCTACATGAGCCTCACGCAGAACGCCGACATGAGCCACGTGGCCTACCGCGGCGAGGCGCCCATGGTGCAGGATTTGATCGGCGGCCAGATCCAGATGGCCTACGCGAGTGCCCTGGTCGCCAAGCCGCACATCGACGCCGGCAAGCTCAAGGCGCTGGGCGTGACCGGCGAGCGGCGCATGGGCATCCTGCCCAACGTGCCCACGCTGGCCGAGCAGGGCATGACCGACGAGGCCTACCGCGTGGCGGGCTGGCTGGCCTTTGCCGCGCCGGCGGGCACGCCGCCGGCCATCCTGGAGCGCCTGGCCGCCGAGGTGCGCAAGGCCGTGCAGCTGCCCGACGTGGCGCAGCGCATCGCGGGCATGGGCTTCGAGGCCCGCACCAACTCCTCACCGGCCGAGTTCAAGGCCGCGTACATGAAGGAGCGGCCCGTGTGGGAGCGTTTGATCAAGCAATCCGGCGCAAAGCTTGACTGACCCCCTGAGCTGCTTCGCAGCATCCCCCTGAAGGGGGACGCCCCCGGTGCGGCGGGGCGGCCCTTGCACGGGGGCACTGGCTTCGGGCGCGCCCGTTTTGCAGGCCGAGAGCCTTGCTCAGCCTTGCGCTGCCGCCTTGGCGGCCCGTTGATTGGCAAACGCCACATACCAGTCCAGGCAACCCGGGTTGGCCATGGCGTCCTTGTTGACGACCTTGTCGATGGGCTGGCCCAGCAGCAGTTTCTTGATGGGCAGCTCCTGCTTCTTGCCGCTCAGGGTGCGCGGGATCTCGGGCACCTGGAAGATGTCGTCAGGCACGAAGCGCGGGCTCAGAGCGGTGCGCACGGCGCCGTTCAGGCGCTGGCGCGTGGCCTCGTCGAGTACCGCGCCTTCGCGCAGCACCACGAACAGCGGCATGTAGCTCTCGCGGCCCAGGTACTCGAGGTCGACGACCATGCTGTCCAGCACCTCGGGCAGGGCCTCCACGGCGCTGTAGATCTCGCTGGTGCCCATGCGCAGGCCGTGGCGGTTGATGGTGGCGTCCGAGCGGCCGTAGATGGTGCAGCCACCGCTGGCACCGTCGATCTTGAGCCAGTCGCCATGGCGCCAGACGGCGCCGGCCTCGGGCCCCGTGTCGCCGCCGCCGGGGCGGCGGCCATGGCCGGGGGGGTACATGTCGAAATAGCTCGACAGGTAGCGTTCGCCGTTCGTGTCGTTCCACAGGTACAGCGGCATGGAGGGGATGGGCTGCACGCAGACCAGCTCGCCCACCTCGTCCTTCACGGGCTCGCCCTGGGCATTCCACGATTCCACGGCCGCGCCCAGCATGCGACACTGCATTTCGCCGGGCACCTGGGGCATCTCGCGGTGGCCGCCGATGAAGGCGCCGCAGAAGTCCGTGCCGCCCGAGATGTTGTTCCACCAGATGCCGGGCGTGCCGATGCGCTCGAACTGGGCCGTGCCCCAGGCCTGCACCTCGGGCGAGAGCGGCGAGCCCGTGGTACCCAGGGCGCGCACGCGCGACAGGTCACCGCAGGCGGCCAGGTCCAGCCCCGACTTCATGCAGTTGGCAAAGAACGCCGCACCCGCACCGAAGAAGGTGACGCCGGTCTCGGCCGCAAAGCGCCACAAGGTGCCCCAGTCGGGCCGGTCCTTGCTGCCGCCCGGGTTGCCGTCATAGATCACGCAGGTGGTGCCCGACAGCAGGCCGCTGGCCTGGGCGTTCCACATCACCCAGCCGGTGGAGCTGTACCAGTGGTAGCGCTCGCCGAAGCTGTTGGCTTCGTAGCTGCAGCCGATGTCGTTGTGCAGCACCTTGAGCTGCAGCGCCACCAGCACCATGCCGCCATGGCCGTGCACGATGGGCTTGGGCAGGCCCGTGGTGCCGCTGGAATAGACGATCCACAGCGGGTGGTCAAAGGGCATCCACTCGGGCACGAAGGCATCGACCGCGGGGCCGGTGGCGGCCACGTCGGCCGCCCAGTCGGACCAGCCGGCCAGCGCCGCATCCGCAGCGAGGTTGGGCACCAGGATGGCGTGCTGCACGCTGGGCAGGGCCGCGCGCAGCTCGCTGAGCACGCCCATGCGGTCGTGGTCGCGCCCGCCGTAGGTGATGCCGTCCACGCCGATCAGCACCGTGGGCTCGATCTGGCGGAAGCGGTCGAGCACGGCGTTGGTGCCCATGTCGGGCGCGCAGATGCTCCACACCGCGCCAATGCTCACCGTGGCCAGCAGGGCCACCATGGCCTCGGGGATGTTGGGCAGGTAGGCGGCCACGCGGTCGCCGGGCTGCACGCCCTGGGCCTTCAGGTGCAGCGCCAGCGCGGCCACCTGGCGGCGCAGCTCGGGCCAGTCCAACTCGCGGTGCTGGCCTTTTTCGTTGCGGCTGACGATGGCCGGCAAGCCGGCGGCATGGGCCGCCTGCACATGGCGCAGCGCCTGGCGCGCATAGTTGAGCTGCACGCCCGGGAACCACTCGGCCCCCGGCATGGTGTTCCTGGCCAGCGCCACCGTGGGGGGCGTGGGCGACTCGATCTCGAAGTAATCCCAGACGCTGTGCCAGAAGGCATCGAGCTCGGTCGTGGACCAGCGCCACAGCTCGTCGTAGCTGTCGAAGGCCAGGCCGCGCTGGTCGCGCAGCCAGTCCTGGTACAGGCGGATCTGGGGAATGAACGGGGGGGTGTTGTTGGTTGTCTCCATGGCGACGCAGCGTACCAGCGCTGGCGCAGGCCTGCCATCGGGCGCCGTCCCCGGATTGACACCCGGGCGGCGCGGTCCACCTTCCCGCGCGCACCACAGACGGACACATTTTCTCGGGAAAACCCTTGCGAGGTACGACAACCGCTCGGAAATACTCGGTTTCGCCCGGGAGAGCCCCGTGGCACCACAACAAATGCATCGCCAGGAGCGAGGGGGGATGGACATGAAAAACACCTGGACGGCCGGGGGCACCGCTGTGCGCCCGCCGCACCGTACGCCCTGGGCCATCGCGGCCTTGCTGGGCCTGGCCTGCGCTGGCAGCGCCCAGGCGCTCAGCCCGCTGCCACCCGCCGTGTCGGGCGCCAGCACCTGCTTTCACAAGGACCGGGGCTTCGTCGCCCGGGCCCAGCTGGATTTCAGCGCCGAGAGCCCCGATGGGCTCTTCGACATCTACAAGGGCGCCCACTACCAGGGGCAATGGGCCTTCCAGAACGGCCAGGGGCAGTGGGTGGTGCTGCCCCCCTCGATCGGCGTGGTGCCCGTGGCCGGCAACGCCGTACGCCACCCCCAGCGCAGCCAGGGCGCAGGCGTGAACACGCTGGAGGTGGCGGTCACCGAACCCGGCCTGCGCTCCGCCGCGGCCCTGCCGGGGCTCACGGTGTTCGTGGGCTATGGCGCCAGCGGGGCCCAGAGTTTTGCCGACCTGCTGGCGCGCCAGCGCTTCGGCGTGGTGGCGCAGATCGCGGGCAACGAGCCCCTGCGCGACCCATGCGATACCGCCGCGCCCGGTGCGGGCGGCGGGGGCGCAACGCCCAACCCCGCGCCGTCCGGCAGCCTCGTCGCCCTGAACCTGCGCGTGCAGGGGCTGGGCCTCGGCCGCACACTGCAGCTCGGCCACGGCACGGCCACATTGGACGCCACCCTGAACGAGCCCTACCGCTTCGCGCCCCAGGCGGCAGCGGGTGCCTCGCTGGACCTGCGGGTCACGGCCCAGCCCACCGGGCAGCGCTGCGCCGTGTCGGAGTCCGCCCCGGCCACCGTACCGGCCGACGGCGCTCCGGTCTTCGTGCGCTGTGTGCACGTCGCCAGCGCCCACCTCACCATGCCCGACACCGAGCCCCGCAAGCCGCTGGCCGTGGGCTTTGCGCTGCGCGAGCTGGCTTACCCCGGCATCGCCTACGAAAGCCGGCCCGGCGTGGTGGGCGGCACCTTTCCCTATGAGTACCGGCTGCAGGGCTTCACGCGCAATGGCGTGGCGCAAAGCAGCGCCGACCTGTCGCTCGACTTCCGGCGTGGCACGGTGCGCTTCACGCCGCCTGCCGAGGGCAGCTACACCATCACGCTGGAAATCAAAGACAGTGGCAGCACGCCGCAGACGCTGGTGCGCAGCTTCACCGTCGACACGGCGGCCTCGCGCTTTGTATTCGTCGCTCCGGATGGACAGGACGCCAGTGGCCGGGGCACGCGCGCAGCGCCCTACAGGACGCTCGCCTATGCCCTGGCACGCAGCACCGCGAGCCAGGCCCTCGTGCTGCGCCAGGGCACCTACCTGAGCGGCCCCCTGCGGCTGCTGGACAGCAAGGCCAAGCAGATCCTCGCCTACCCCGACGAGGTGGCCACGCTGGACATGAACAAGGTGGACACCATTTCCGTGGCCTCCTCGACCGCACCGGCACCGCGCATCGAGGGCGTGGACATCGCCAACGTCAAGCAGTACGGCATCGTGAGCGACCCGAGCAAGGCCGGGCTGGTGGTGCGCCACGTGCGCTTCGTCAATGGGGAGGAAGGCCCCACCCTGAGCGAGAACCCCGCCTTCATCCATGGCTGGGGCGACACGGGCCCCGCCTGGCGCCACCAGTTCCTGGTGCAGGACAACGACTTCGGCACCTACGTGGGTGCGGGCTATGCCACCACCTTCTTCGATGCCGGCGAATCGCTCGTCGAGAACAACCAGCTGCGCCTGGGCAAGGTCAATGGCGGCTTCCACGACAAGGACAATTCGCAGAACAACACCTACCGCGAGAACTACATCGAGTTCTCGGCCGCCAACCGCACCACCTCGGGCATCCAGGTGTCGGCACAGGACAATTCGGTGGGCGTGCACATCCACCACAACCTGCTGGTCAATGCCGGGATCCTGCTGGGAACGCAGTGCTTCCAGAGCACCTGCTCCATGCGCGACCACGACGTGCACCACAACACGGTCGTCAACCAGCGCATCGCCCTGAGCTGGGGGCCGTTCAACCCCATGAGTTCGGGCACGCGCATCAGCCACAACATCCTCAGCGGCGGCAGCACGCCGGCCTATGGCGGCCTGTCATGCCAGAGCCGGCCAGCCGGCCTGGCCACGCAGCTGGCGGCCCGCGCCAACTGGATCGAAAGCACGGCCCCCCTGGCCTTCAAGGACAGCGAGTGCACGGGCAACGACATGGCATGGTCGGTGTGGCAAGGCACCTACGGCCAGGACACGGCGGCATCGGGCAGCAGCGTGGGCCCCACCAGCGTGCTGACCGGCTCCGGGCCGACCACCGGACTGCCGGCAGGCGACGCCCGCCGCACCCAGCGCGGGCACCAGTACTGACGCCACGGGGTCGCCTGCGGCCCCGTTTGATCGCGGCGGCCGAGGTGGTCAGCCGCCTTCGGGCTCGTGCAGGCCGGTGATGGCGTAGCCTTTTTCCTGCAGCTGAGCGCCTGGCTTGACGATTCCGTAGTGGTCCCAGCGGTCGGCATCTTCGTCCAGGTCCTGGCCTTTCACCTCGGTGTCCCAGTCCGTATTGGTCGCTTCTTCCGGAATTCGCTTTCCTTCCGGCACGGCCAGGTGGGTGAAACGGCCCTCAGCTTCGGCCCGACGGTAGATGTCCACGCGCATGGTTGGTCCTTTGGCGGTTACAAAGAAGCCACTCTACTGCCCATGGCGAAAAGGCGCCGTAGGAAAAACTCCCGCTGGCATCAGGGCCTTGGCGCGGGCCGGGAAAACCTGCAGAAACCCATCGCCTTGATTTTTCGCACACATGTGCTAAATTAGCGCCATGGACGCCAAAACCCAGAAAGCCGAGCTCACGCGCGCCGCCATCATCGGCGCCGCGCTGGACGTGGCTGCGGCCGACGGGCTGGAGTCCATCACCCTGCAGGCCGTGGCCGACCGCGTGGGCCTGTCCAAGAGCGGCGTGTTCTCGCGCGCCGGTTCGCGCGAGGCGCTGCAGAAGGCCGTGATCGAGGAGTACGGCCGCGGCTTCCTGGCCCAGGTGTTCGTGCCCGCCATGCAGCAGCCCAAGGGCCTGCCCCGCCTGAACGATATCGTGCGCCGCTGGATTGCGCGCACGCGCGACGTGGAGGCCTTCACGGGCTGCATCTACGTCGCCGGCGCCTTCGAACTCGACGACCGCGAAGGCGAGCTGCGCGACCTGCTGCACACCGAGATCACGCGCTGGCGCGCCGCCCTGCGCCGCACCGTGCTGCAGGCCATCGAGGCCGGGCACCTGCCCGCAGACACCCCGGCCGACCAGTTGGTGGCAGAGATCTACGCCATGGTCATGGGCCTGCTCCACGACGTGCGCTTCCTGCGTGATCCGCAGGCGGCGCAACGCACCGAGGCGTCGTGGGCGCGCCTCGTCAAGAGTTACCAGACCGCCTAAACCCCCTTTGCGCGCCATGGAACCCTTGCTTCTTGTTCGCCCAAATTTCGCACAACCGTGCGAAGAAAGGAAAACACCATGCTGATCCTTGTCGGACTTGCCGCTGCCGCGGCCCTCGCAGGCGCCTTGCATGCGGTGCGCCAGACCCTGGCCCGCCTTCCGCGCAGCAACCGCGACTGGGTCTTCTACTGACCGCACGCGCCTCTCCCTCTCTGGAACCCTTCCACCCCCCTACGGAGCCCCACCATGAGCCAGTCCACCGCCGTGCAGGCCACCTCGAACTTCTACGGCGCCCATGCCGGCATGCGCCTGGTGCGCCTGGCACTGGGCACGGCGCAGCACCTGTGGCCCCGGCTCGCCGTGCGCACCGCCTACCGCCTCTTCGGCACGCCCCTGCCCTTGCGCAAGCCGGGCCACCAGGCCCTGGTGGCCGCCGGCTGGCAGGCCGAGCGCTGGCCCTTCGAGGACGCCGAGATCACGCTCTACACCCGCAGCGACCTGCCTACCAAGGGCCCGGTGGTGCTGTTGTCCCATGGCTGGGGCGGGCATGCGCAGCACATGTTGCCCCTGGCCGATGCGCTGGCCGCGCGCGGCATGCACCCCGTGCTCGTGGACCTGCCCGCGCACGGCGGCAGCCGGGGGCGCGTGAGCAACCTGCCGCAGTTCGCCCGCGCCATCGAGTACGCCACGGCGCGCCTGCAGGCCCGCGGCAACACGCTGGCAGCCGTGGTGGCCCATTCGCTGGCCGCCAACGCGGCGGCCCATGCCGCGAGCCGGGGCCTGCCGGCCGCCCGGCTGGTGCTGCTGGCGCCGCCGGCATCGCCACGCGAGTACACGCGGCTGTTCGCACAGGTGTTCGGCCTGAGCGAGACCACGCGCGCCGCGATGGAGCGGCGCATCGAGGCGCGCGAGGGCATCCTCATGCCCCAGTTCGAACCCCAGGCCGTGGGGCCGCGCATCGCCCAGCCGACCCTGGTCGTGCACGACCGGGGCGACCGCATCAACCGCTTTGCCGACGGTGAGGCCTACCGCGACCACATTGCGGGCGCGCAACTGCTGGCCACCGACGGGCTGGGCCACCGCAAGCTGCTGCAGGACGAGGCCGTGCTGCACGCCGTGGCGGATTTCATACGGAAGACCCCCTGAGTCGCTTCGCGCCTTCCCCCTGGAAGGGGGACGCCCCCAGCGCAAGCGCTGGATACGCCGCCTTCGCGGCGGGGCGGCCCTTGCGCGGGGGCACTGGCCTTGGCCACGCCAGTACCGTTCGTTGCGGGTTACACGAAGCACCATGAAAAACCGATAGGACCCGGCCTGCAGGCCTATGATCGGCAGCCTGTTCCTGCCGACCCGAATTTCCGATGCCCCTGCTCATCTCTGCCTGGCCCATCCTGGTCTGGGTGCTGCTCGCCCTGGTCGTGCTGTCCGCCATTTTCTTTCTCGCCCGGGGCGACCGCCGGGCCTTCCTGCAGCTGCTGGCCCTGGTGGCCTGTTTCCTGATCGGGGCGCTGCTCATGGAGTTCATGCTCTTCATGGCCGCGCGCATGTCGCGCACGGGCGGCGTGCAGGGCACGCCGGTGCTGGGCGACGGTACGCGCCAGCTGCTGCAGACCATTGCCAACCCGCGCTCCATCACGGCGCCACCGCTGTCGCTGGCTGCGATGGCGGCGTATTCGGTGCCGCTGTCCTGCCTGTGGCTGCTGGTGGCCTGGGTGCTGCACCTGCGCGGCGGCGGCAAATCGGGCGCTGGCAAGAAGAAAAAGCCGGCCAGGGCCTCGGCCAAGTCCCGCAAGGCTTGACCCACGGCAAAGCCCCTGCTGGCACCAGGGCAGCACAATGGGGACGCACCCGCAGCGGGTGCGTTCACACCCTGTTGCCATGACCTCCCGAAGTGACGTTCTCATCGTGGGCGCCGGCCCCGCCGGGCTTTCGCTCGCCATCGCGCTGGCGCAGGCCGGCTTCAGCGCCACCGTGGTGGAGCAGCAGCCCGGGGCGGCGCTGGCCGACCCGGCACCCGATGGCCGCGAGATCGCGCTCACGCACCCCAGCGTGGCCACGCTGCAGCGCCTGGGCACCTGGGCCGGCCTGCAGGCGCACGAGCGCGGCACGATCCGCGAGGCCCAGGTGCACGATGGCCCCCTGGGCCGCCACGGCCCCCTGCGGCTGCACACCGGGGGCGCGCAGGCGCTGGGCGCCATCGTCTCCAACCACGCGCTGCGGCGCACCGCCCACGCCGTGGCCGCGCGCACGGCGGGCGTGCACATCCTCGCCGGCGCGCAGGTGAACCGGGTGGCCACCACGGCCGACCACGCCGAACTCGATTGCACACTGGGCCCGGCCGAGGGCACGACGGCCTCGCAAACGCTGCGCTTGCAGGCGCCCCTGCTGGTGGCGGCCGACAGCCGCTTTTCGGCCACGCGCCGCCAGCTGGGCATCGGCGCAGACATCACCGACTTCGGCCGCACCGTCATCGTCTGCCGCATGCGGCACGCACAGCCCCATGGCGGCACGGCCCACGAATGCTTTGGCTACGCGCGCACCCTGGCCATCCTGCCCCTGCCCGATGCCGCCGATGGCCGGGCCGCCTGCTCGGTGGTGGTCACGGCCGGGGCGGCCGATGCCGCGGCGCTGATGGCCCTGCCACCCGGGGCTTTCGCCGGCGAGGTGCAGGCCCAGTTCCAGCAGCGGCTGGGGGCCATGGAACTGGAAGGCGAGCGCCACGCCTACCCCCTGGTGGGCGTGTACGCCCGGCGCTTTGCCGGGCCGCGATGCGCGCTGCTGGGCGACGCCGCCGTGGGCATGCACCCGGTGACGGCCCATGGCTTCAACCTGGGCCTGGCGGGCGTGGAGCGCCTGGTGGCCGCTCTGGTCGCAGGCCGCCACCAGGGGCATGACACCGGCCATACCGCGGCACTGGCCCGCTATGCGAGCGAGCACCACCGCCATGCCTGGCCGATGTACCAGGGAACGAACGCCATCGTGCGGCTCTACACCGACGCCCGGCCTGTGCCACGCCTGCTGCGCCAGGGGGTGCTGCAGCTGGCACGGCGCCTGCCACCGCTGCGGGCAGCCATCGTGGGGCAGCTCACCGGGCCCCTGGGCGCTTCCCCACATGCCCACCGGAGCGCGCTGCGCCCCTGGGACTGAGAGGGTGTCCTAAGCGCTGAGCATGCCCCAGACCAGCGCCACGCCGGCGACCAGCAGATCACCGGTCACGCTCGCCTCGGTCGCGCCGGCACTGCTGAAGCGCTCCTTCTGCCGCTCACGCTCGGCGCGCGTGCGGTCGCGTTCGAGCGACACCAGCGCATCGGCGAGGTCGGTGCGCTGGGGCGGGTGCAGCTGGGCAGCGCGCTGCCCGGCCTGGGCATAGCCTTCCAGCGCGCGCTTCACGGCCTCTGGATCGATGAGCGAGAACGCCGCACGGCAGTAGGGGCAGGCGTGGTCCTTGCGGATGTCCACGGGGGCGCCACAGCTGGTGCAGTAGATGGCGCCGACGCGCTGGGCGAGGTCCGCCACCTCAGGCTGGGTCATGTGGCGCACGAAGCCCTTCTCCACCATGAAGGACGAGAAAGTGCTGAAGCGGCCATGCTGGCTGGCGCAGCGGTACAGCACATAGCGGCCGCTGCGCACCAGATCGAAGCCATGCGCGAGCGGGCGCACGCAGCGCGGGCAGGCCATGCTGCTCTGCAAAGGGCGCCGCTCGTCGGTGCGGTGCTCGTGCAGCAGCTTGAACAGCTCCACCACCGCCGCGGGCGCCAGCTTGAGGTTCTCGTGCCGGTCGAACCAGATGCCCTGGCAGGGAAAGCAGATGTCGAGCGCCAGTTCGCCGCCCAGGTTGGTGGCGAACCGGTGCTCTTGCATGGGCTGGCGGCAGGAGGGGCAGGAAGGGAGGTGCTGCATGGACAAAGGAAAAACCGGCGGGATGCGGCCATGGTAGCGCGCCGGCCGGCTGACCCGCAGGCGACGCGGCCCAGGGCCCGGGCGCTTGAACCGAAGCACAATGGCAGGCTCATCTGCCCACCACCAAGGGGCCCTGTTCACCCTTTGCGAGAAAGAAAAGAACGATGCCTGCCATCTGGAAGAAACCCATCACCGTCGAATCGCTCACCCACCACAGCATGCGCACGGCCGTGCCGCACCTGGGCATCGAGTTCCTGGAGGTCGGCGACGACTTCGTGCGCGGCCGCGTGCCCGTGGACGAGCGCACCCACCAGCCCTACGGCCTGCTGCACGGTGGCGTGAGCGTGGTGCTGGCCGAGACCCTGGGCTCGGTGGGCGCGGCCCACGCCTGCCCCGAGGGTTACCGCGCCGTGGGCCTGGATATCAACGCCAACCACCTGCGCTCCACCCAGAGCGGCTGGGTGACGGGCACGGCCCGCCCGGTGCACATCGGCCGCACCACGCATGTGTGGCAGATCGACATGGTCAACGACGCGGGCGAGATGACCTGCGTGTCGCGCATCACCATGGCCATCCTGGCGCCGCGCTGACCCCGGCCCCTGGCCTGCGCCGGCGCGCCCGGACGGCCGTTCTGCCTCAGTCGATGGAAAGCTTCACGCGCTTGACCACCTCGGCGTAGCGGGCGCGGTCTTCCTGCGTGAGGTCCACCACTTGCTGCACTGGGCCCGGGCTCGGGACGAAGCCGAAGTTCGCGAACTTGTCCCGGACATCGGGGAGGGCCAGCGCCTCGTTCACGGCCTTGTTGATGTCGGCTGCCGTGGCAGCGGACGTGCCGCGCGGCGCCATCAAGGCTACCCAGGTCGAGGCATGCAGGCCCTTGGGGCCGCCAGCACCCTCCAGCGTGGGCACCTCGGGCATGGCCGGCGACTTCGCGCTGTCGGCCACGGCCAGCAAGCGCAGCTTGCCGCCGCGCACCAGCGGGCCGGCACTGGCGATGCTACCGAAGGCCCAGTCCACCTCGCCCATGGCCACCGCGGCATAGAGCTGGCTGGTCTCCTTGAAGGGTACGTGCACCATCTCCACGCCGGCGGCATGCGCCAGACGCTCGGAATGCAGGTGGATCGGCCCACCCACGGCGTTGGAGCCGTAGGTCAGCGGCTTGCGCTTGTCGGCGGCC
>NZ_AKJX01000128.1 GCF_000276605.1 Acidovorax sp. CF316
GCGGGAGCCGTTGCGGCGGGCCTCGTCGAGCACCAGGCCCAGGTCCTTGCGCATCCAGTCCACGGCAAAGCCGAAGTCGAACTTGTCGTCGACCATGGTCTTGCCGCGGTTGTCCATCTGCCAGCTCTGGGCCGCGCCCTTGCCGATCACGTCGAGCACCTGCTTCATGTCCAGGCCCGCGTTCTGGCCGAAGGCCACGGCCTCGGACAGGCCCTGCACCAGCCCGGCGATGCAGATCTGGTTGACCATCTTCGCCAGCTGGCCCGAGCCACTGGCGCCCAGCAGCGTGAAGGCGCGCGCAAAGGCCAGGGCCACGGGGCGGGCGGCATCGAAGGCGGCGGCATCGCCACCGCACATCACCGTGAGCTGGCCGTTCTGCGCACCCGCCTGGCCGCCCGACACCGGCGCATCGACGAACTGCAGGCCCGCGGCCTGGGCCGCAGCGTACAGCGCGCGCGCCACTTCGGCCGAGGCCGTGGTGTGGTCCACGAAGATGGCACCGGTCTGCATGCCCGCAAAGGCGCCGTCGGCACCGAGGGTGACCGAGCGCAGGTCGTCGTCATTGCCCACGCAGCAGAACACGATGTCGGCGCCTGCCGCGGCTTCGCGCGGGGTGGCGGCATGGCGCGGGGCCTTGCTGGTGGCGAACTCCTCGCACCAGGCGAGCGACTTGGCCGCAGTGCGGTTGTACACGGTGACTTCATGCCCGGCCAGGGCCAGGTGGCCGGCCATGGGGTAGCCCATCACGCCCAGGCCCAGGAAGGCGACCTTGCGGGAAGGGGTGGCGTCGTAGCTGCGGGGGTTGGTGCTTGGCATGGGAGGAAGAAATGATGGGCTGGTCGGGAAGAAAAAAAGCCCGCCCAGAAGGGCGGGCGAGAGTGTGTGCGGTGGCTTCTGCGGCAGTCCGGGGCGTCAGACGATCGCGAAGTGCTCGGTGCCCTGGGCCAGGTCGGGCGACTTGGCGCGCTGGCTGTTGAGCTTGATCTGCAGGCGCAGGTCGTTGAGCGAGTCGGCGTTGCGCAGCGCGTCTTCGTAGCTGATCACATTCGCCTCGTAGGCGTCGAACAGCGCCTGGTCGAAGGTCTGCATGCCCAGGTTGCGGCTCTTCTTCATGATCTCCTTGATCTCGGAGACATCGCCCTTGAAGATCAGGTCCGAGATCAGCGGGGTGTTGAGCATGATCTCCACGGCCGCGGCACGGCCCTTGCCATCCTGCTTGGGGATCAGGCGCTGGGAGACCAGGGCACGCAGGTTCAGCGACAGGTCCATCAGCAGCTGCGCGCGGCGTTCTTCGGGGAAGAAGTTGATGATCCGGTCCAGCGCCTGGTTGGCGCTGTTGGCGTGCAGCGTGGCCAGACACAAGTGGCCGGTTTCGGCGAACGCCACGGCGTGCTCCATGGTCTCGCGGTCGCGGATTTCGCCCATCAGGATGACATCGGGCGCCTGGCGCAGCGTGTTCTTGAGGGCGGCTTCCCAGGTGTCGGTATCCAGGCCCACCTCGCGCTGCGTGACCACGCAGTTCTTGTGCGGGTGCACGAATTCGATCGGGTCCTCGACCGTGATGATGTGGCCGAAGGAGTTCTCGTTGCGCCAGTCCACCATGGCGGCCAGCGTGGTCGACTTGCCCGAGCCCGTGGCACCCACCAGGATGCACAGGCCGCGCTTGGTCATCGTCACTTCCTTGAGCACCTGCGGCACACCCAGGCCGTCGATGGTGGGCAGCGTGAGCGGAATCGTCCGCATCACCATGCCAACCTTGCCCTGCTGGATGAAGGCATTCACCCGGAAGCGGCCGATGCCGGCCGGCGAGATCGCGAAATTGCACTCCTTGGTGCGCTCGAAGTCCGCCACCTGCTTGTCGCTCATGACGGCTCGCGCCAGCGTGAGCGTGTGGGTGGGTGTGAGCGGCTGCGGCGACACCTTGGTCACCTTGCCGTCGACCTTGATGGCCGGTGGAAACTCTGCCGTGATGAACAAGTCGCTGCCATTGCGGCTGACCATCAGCTTGAGCAGGTCGTTGATGAATTTACTGGCCTGATCGCGTTCCATCAGAGTTTCTCCCTTGCGGTCCTGGTCTGCCGGACGGTCATTGTCATTTCTGGTTGCCGTCGCTCAGGCGGGCACTCACCACGCGCAGGCGCAACGACAGCTTGCGGGCCAGCAGCGCAATCAGGCTGGCAGCCAATTGGGGGTCCTTGGACATCATGTCGTCCATGGCTTCGGCGCTCAGCACGGCGATCTCGCAGTCGGTGAGCGTGGTGCAGGCGGAGAAGCGGATACCGCTGTCCAACAGGGACATTTCGCCCAGGATGTCGCCGGGCCGCGTCTCGGCCAGGCGCAGGTGCTCGCCCCAGGGCTGCACACGGTCCACGGCAATGGTGCCAGTGAGCAGCACCACCATGAAGTTGCCGTACTCGTCCTGGCGGATCACGTCGCGGTTGGAGGGGATGGCGGCAAATTCGAAAAAGCGCTCCATGCGCTCCACGGCGTCCTTGTCCAGGTGGGCCATGTACTTGTCCTTGGCCCACAGCCCCTGCAGCAGCTTGCCGCCACGGCTCGTGGGCAGGCGCTTGGCGCCCACCTCCACGGCACGGGCCTCCCAGGGCACCAGCATGGAGTCGTCCACGCCCTGGCCGGCAAAGGCCGTCGAGAACAGCACCGAATCGGTGTTGTCCTCGGCCGGCTTGTTGCCGATCGACTTCATGCGCAGAAGGCCGAGAATGCCTTTCATAATTTGCTCCGAGTGCGGCGCGCTGCGCCGCAGTGTCTTCTGTCAGTGTGTGCTCACCCGTGCTGAGATCAGCCGGGAAAGTTTTCGGGGATCTTGGCCTTGCCGCGCGCTTCGGCCGGGCTGATGATGTTGCGGCGCACCATGTCGGTGAGGTTCTGGTCCAGCGTCTGCATGCCCACGCTGTTGCTGGTCTGGATGGTGGAGTACATCTGCGCCACCTTGGCCTCGCGGATCAGGTTGCGGATGGCGCTGGTGCCCAGCATGATCTCGTGCGCGGCGACGCGGCCCGAGCCGTCCTTGGTCTTGCACAGGGTCTGCGAGATCACGGCCTGCAGCGATTCGGAGAGCATCGCGCGGACCATTTCCTTTTCTTCGGCGGGGAACACGTCGATGATCCGGTCGATGGTCTTGGCGGCGCTCGAGGTGTGCAGCGTGCCAAAGACCAAGTGGCCGGTTTCCGCCGCCGTCATGGCCAGGCGGATGGTTTCCAGGTCGCGCATTTCACCCACCAGGATGGCGTCCGGGTCTTCGCGCAGTGCGGATTTCAGCGCGGCGGCGAAGGACAGCGTCATCGGGCCGACTTCGCGCTGGTTGATCAGGCACTTCTTGGACTCGTGCACGAACTCGATCGGGTCTTCCACCGTAAGGATGTGGCCGTACTCGGTTTCGTTGAGGTAGTTGACCATGGCCGCCAGCGTCGTGGACTTGCCCGAGCCGGTCGGCCCGGTCACCAGCACCAGGCCACGCGGCTTCAGGGCCAGGTCGCCGAAGATCTTGGGGGCATTGAGCTGCTCCAGCGTCAGGATCTTGCTCGGAATGGTCCGGAACACGGCGGCGGCGCCGCGGTTCTGGTTGAATGCGTTGACGCGGAAACGCGCCAGGCCTTCGATTTCGAACGAGAAGTCGACTTCCAGAAATTCCTCATAGGTCTTTCGCTGGGAGTCGCTCATGATGTCGTACACCATGCCGTGGACCGTTTTGTGGTCCAGCGCGTCCACGTTGATGCGGCGCACATCCCCGTGGACCCGGATCATGGGCGGCAGACCTGCGGAGAGGTGCAGATCGGAAGCCTTGTTCTTGACGCTGAACGCCAGCAGCTGGGTAATGTCCACGGGATCCCCTCTATCGTTTGGTACGCTTGCCAATCATTATGACCACGATTGATAACAACCTCCAACAGGTTATGGGCAGGATTGCACAGGCCTGCGCCGCAGCCGGGCGCGATCCGGCCGGGGTGGCGCTGCTGGCGGTTTCCAAGACCTTCGGTTCCGACGCGGTGGCCGAGGCCGTGGCCGCGGGCCAGCGGGCCTTTGGCGAAAACTACATCCAGGAGGGCGTGGAGAAGGTGGTCGCCCTGCGCCAGCTATCGCCCGCCAGCCTGCAATGGCACTGCATCGGGCCCATCCAGAGCAACAAGACGCGCCTGGTGGCCGAACACTTCGACTGGGCACACACGGTGGACCGGTTGAAGATCGCCGAGCGCCTGTCGGCCCAGCGCCCGGAACACCTGGCACCGCTGCAGGTGTGCATCCAGGTCAACGTGGACGGTGGCGATACCAAGGCCGGCGTGCCGCCGCAAGAGGCCCTGGCCCTGGTGCAAGCTGTGGCTAAACTGCCACGGCTTGCGGTGCGCGGGCTCATGAGCATCCCCGACCATGCGCCGGATTTCGAGACCCAGAAGGAACTGCACCTGCGCGCCCAGCACCTTTTCCTGCAAATCCAGGCCAGCGGCGTGCCCGGCCTGGCGGGTTTCGACACCCTGTCGATGGGCATGACGGCCGACCTCGAGGCCGCAATCCACGCCGGCAGCACCCTGGTGCGGGTCGGCACCGGCATCTTCGGCGGGCGGGTGTACCCCGCTGCCTGAAGCCGGGGGCTCAGCCGCCGGTGAAGATGGCCACGCAATCGAGCGCGGCCTTGATGTCGGCGTCGCTGACGTCGAGGTGGGTCACCCAGCGCAGCCGGGTCTGGCCCGCGTAGAGGCCGCTGGTCACGCGCACGCCGTGCTGCGCCAGCCAGGCCGTGAAGGCGGGGGCGACCTCCGTGTGCAGGTCGGTGAACAAAATGTTGGTCTGCCAGGGGTGGACGGTGATCTTGCCCTGGAGCACGGGATGGCTGCGGTTGGCCTCGGCCAGGCCCTCGGCCAGCCGGGCCAGGCGGGCGTGGTCGTCGGCCATGCGGCGCACGTGGTGTTCCAGCGCATAGCGGCCGGCCGCGGCCAGCACGCCGGCCTGGCGCATGCCGCCGCCCAGGATCTTGCGCGTGCGGCGCGCCTGGCGGATGAAATCCTGGCTGCCCAGCACCAGCGAGCCGATGGGGGCGCCCAGCCCCTTGCTCAGGCACAGCGAGGCCGAGTCGAAATGGCTGCACAGGGCGCGGGCGTCGTCGTACACGTCGCTGCCTGCCCGGGCGGCATTGGCCGTGGCAGCGTTGAACATGCGTGCGCCATCCAGGTGCATGGCCAGGCCGCGCTGGCGTGCCAGGACCGAGACCTCGGCCACATAGGCCGGGGGCAGCACCTGGCCGCCCGTGGTGTTCTCCAGCACCACCAGGCGGGTGCGCGCGAAGTGCGGGTCGTCGGGCTTGATGGCGGCCGCGATGTCGGCCAGGCGCAGCGTGCCGTCGGGCTGGGTCTCCACGGGCTGGGGCTGGATGGAGCCAAGCACCGCCATGCCGCCGGCCTCCCAGCGGTAGGTGTGCCAGCTCTGGCCGACGATGGCCTCGTCACCGCGCTGGCAGTGGCCCCACAGGGCGATCAGGTTGGTCTGCGTGCCCGAGGGGGCGAACAGTGCGGCCTCGAAACCCAGCAGCTGTGCTGCGTAGTCCTGCAGCGCGTTCACGGAAGGGTCGTCACCGAACACATCGTCGCCCAGCGGGGCATCGAACATGGCCGCGCGCATGGCGGGCGTGGGCTGGGTGACGGTGTCGCTGCGAAAGTCGGGCATGGGGCGGTATCCTCGGGTTCTGGGCTATGGCCGCCATGGTAGCCGCGGCCCATGGCAGTTGCTGCCGTACGGGCAAGCCGGGCGCCCCCGGCCTGTACTCAAGGCCTGGCCATCTTGCACTCCGTGCCCTGGGCCAGTTCGTTGCCGGTGTATACGGCATCGGTGCGAAAGCCGTAGTTCGTGCCTTCCCAGCCGGTCTTCACGGCCTTGCCGTCCACCGGGGTGATGGTGTTGACCACCTGGGGCAGCAGCAGCTGGTGGTCTTCGCCGCGCATGCGCACCGGGCCGACCACCGTGTCCACGGTCAGGTCTTCGAGCGCGCGGGCCACCTTCACCGGGTCGGTCGACTGGGCCTTGTTGATGGCGGCGGCCAGGAAGCGCGGCGTCATGTCGATGCGCGGCGCGAGGAAGTCCTTGCCGGTCTTGGCCTTGTAGGCCTTGGCCAGGGCATCCGTCCTGGCGCTGTCGGCCTGGCCCGGGTGCCATTCGGCCACCCAGGTCAGCTGGCCGAGTTTGGCCTGCGAGACAGCCAGCACGGTGCCGGGCACCGCGCCGGCGCTGTGGTTGAAGTAGCGCAGGTTGTAGCCCGCATCGCCAGCGGCCTTGAGCAGCAGCACCATGTCCTGCCCCCAGTTGCCGGTGATGACCGAATCGGCCTCGCTGCCCTTGACCTTGGATACATAGGGCGAAAAGTCCTTGACGCGGCCGATGGGGTGCAGGCTTTCGCCGACGAACTGGATGTCGGGCCGGGCCAGGCCCACCATCTCGCGGCCGTAGTGCGCCCACTGCTTGCCGTGCGCGTAATCCTGGTTGAGCAGGAACACCTTCTTGATGTCCGGTTGCTTCTTGATGTAGTTGGCCATGGCCTTCATCTTCATGGCCGTGTTGGCATCGAACTGGAAATGCCAGAAGCTGCAGGCCTTGCCCGTGAGTTCGGGGTCGATGGAGGAGTGGTTGAGCACCAGGATCTCCTTGCCCGGGTTGCGCTGGTTGTGGCGCGCAGCCGCCTGCACCAGCGCCGTGACCACGGACGAGCCCGAGCCGCCCGTGACGATGGCGCGCGCGCCCTGGTCGATGGCTGCCTGCAGCGCGCTCTGGCTCTCCTGGGCCGAGAGCTTGCTGTCGAACTGCAGCAGCTGCAGCTTGACCCCCTTGAGCACGCCGCCCTTGGCGTTGATGTCCTCGATGGCGTACTGCGTGTGGGTGAGCATCAGCTCGCCCACGTTGGCGAACGGACCCGAGAGCGGGTCGATGTAGGCGACCTTGAAGGTCTCCTGCGCCAGCGCCGGGGCGGCGGCGCACAGCAGGGCCGCGCCGGCGGCCACGGGCGTCGTCGTCATCAGGGAACGCAAAAGGTGGTGCATGCGGGTCTCGCTTTCTTGTGTTGTGGAAAAACGGTGGGCGCCGGGGGCCTGCTGGGGGCGGTGGCTCAGTGCGCAGCCCGGCGCCGGGTGCGCAGGCCCAGCACCCGGTAGGCCAGGGCGGCCAGCTCCCGTGCCACCCCGTCGGCCGGCAGGCGACCATCTGGCCTGTACCAGTTGTAGAGAAAGCCTGGCAGGCTGCAGGCCGCCAGGGCCGTGATCTTGGTGTCGTTGAACTCGAACATGCCGTCCCGTCGGCCCTCTTCGAGCAGGGCGCAGAGCCGGTCGTAGAAATGGTTGGCCAGCTGCTTTTGCGCCGCCAGGTACTCGGGGCGGTAGACCTGGGGTTCGCGGTAGGGGAAAAAGGCCGCCGGGTGGTGCGCGAGCGTGGCGTGGATCAGCCGCTCGATGCCTGCGGTCACCTTCTCGTGCGCGGGGCGGGTGTCGCCCTCGGCGAAATCCATGGCCGTGAAGCAGGCCACGGCGGGCGCCCAGCACAGGGTCTCGAAGATCTCCTGCTTGTTGCGGAAGTAGTAGTAGACAAAGGGCTTGGTCACGCCCAGCTTCTGCACGATCTGCTCGATGGTGGTGTTGGCATAGCCCTGGGCGTCGAACAGCGCTTCGGCGGCGCGCAGGATGCGCTCGCGCTTCTCGTCCGACCCGGCCGTGGCGGCCTTTTGCCGGCCAGTGGCCTGCACGGGAACCTGCTGGTTCATCGGTGTCCTTTGCGCGACGGTTGATTTATACCCATGGGTAGCATTGTTCTACCCACGGGTATATATTGGCAAGACGCTGGCGGGTGGGGCGCCCTATCGAAAACCCTTGGATGCCCCCGTGAACCAGCGATTGCAGACACCTTGGAGACAACGCATGCCCGATACCGCAACGCCGCTGCTGCCGCTGCACGAACACCTGCGCCGCCATGCGCGCGCCACTCCCGACCGCACCGCCTACCTCTGGTACGGCCGGCCCATCACCTGGGCCGAGATCGATGTGGCCAGCGACGCCTTCGCTGCGCGGCTGCAGGCGCTTGGGGTGCGCCAGGGCGAGCCGGTGGCGCTGTTCATGAACAACTGCCCGCAGTACGTGATGGCGCACTACGGCATCCAGAAGATCGGCGCCATCGTCTGCCCCTGCGGGCCGCTCAACAAGGAGCACGAGCTGCAGTACCAGCTGTCGGACCTGAAGGCCCGCGTGATCGTGGCGGCCGATGTGCTGCTGCCCGTGGTCGACAAGGTGCGCGCGACGACGGACCTGGCCCATGTCTTCGCCGTGCGCTATGGCGAGCTGCTTCCCGACGCCCCCAGCATCGACGTGCCGGCCGAGCTTCTGGCCATGCAGGCGGCGTCGGCTCCCGTGCCCCAGGGCTGCGAGGACTTCATGGCCGTGGCGCGCGCGGGTGGCACGCCCGTCCCGGTGGCCATCGGCATGGACGACGTGGCGCTGATGACCTACACCTCGGGCACCACGGGCCTGCCCAAGGGCGCCATGCTGACCTATGGCAATGCCAGCTTCAAGACCGCCGCATCGGCCGAATGCAACGGTGCCCGCGGCGACGACGTGCTGCTGGCCGTGGCGCCGCTGTACCACATCGCCGGCATGGTGATGGGCGTGAACCTGCCCATCTACACCGGGGCCACGACGGTGCTGCTGTACCGCTTCGATGCCCTGGGCATTGCCCAGGCGCTCGAGCGCCACCGCGTGAGCTGGTGGTACAGCATCGCACCCATGAACGGCGCCCTCATGCAGGTTCCCGGCGCACGGGCCATGGACTGGAGCGCGCTGCGCAGGAACCCCGTCACGAGCTTCGGCATCACCTTCACCGAAGCGCTGGCGCAGCAGTGGAAGGAGTTTGCCCCGAACTGCACCTCGTTCGAGGCGTCCTACGGCCTGTCGGAGACGCACACGGTGGACACCTACATGCCGCACGATGCGATCCGCTGGGGCGCGCACGGCAAGCCCGTTCCGGGCAACACCATCCGCATCATCGACCCGGAGACCGGCGCGCCGCTGCCGGCCGGCGAGGTCGGCGAGATCACCATCCATGGGCCCGGCAACTTCAAGGGCTACTGGAACAAGCCCGAGGCCACGGCGCAGACCCTGCGCAACGGCTGGGTGCACACCGGCGACATGGGGCGCATGGATGCCGACGGCTACCTGACCTTCATCGGCCGCTTCAAGGAGATGATCAAGGTCTCGGGCTACAGCGTGTTCCCCGAAGAGGTCGAGACCCTGCTCATCAAGCACCCCGCGGTGGCGCAGGCCGCCGTGATCGGCGTGGCCGATGCCGAGAAGGGCGAGGTGGTGCGCGCCTTCATCGTGAAGAAGCCCGGCCAGGAGGTGGATGCCGCCACCCTGGTGGCCTGGGCACGCGAGAACATGGCGCCCTACAAGACCCCGCGCGAGGTGCGCTTCATCGATGCCTTGCCCGCGACCGGTGCTGGCAAGGTGCTGCGCCGCCTGCTGCGCGACGTTCCCTGAAACCGTCTGCAAGAACGACTCCGATGAATTCACCGCTGTTTCACAAAGTTCTGATCGCCAACCGCGGCGAGATCGCCCTGCGCACCGTGCGTGCGCTGCAAGATCTGTCGATTGCCAGCGTGGCCGTGTATGCACAGGACGATGCGCAGGCGCCCCATGTGCGCGCTGCCGATGCGGCGGTGGCTTTGGGGGCCACGGGCCCCGCTGCCTATCTGGATGGTGCAAAACTCATTGCCATCGCGCGTGCGCAGGGCTGCGATGCCGTGCACCCGGGCTACGGCTTTCTGAGTGAGCGCGCCGACTTCGCGCGCGCTTGCTCAGAGGCCGGGCTGCGCTTCATCGGCCCCACGCCGGAGCAACTGGCGCTGTTCGGCGACAAGGCGCAGGCGCGCGCCCTGGCACTGCGCTGCGGCGTGCCGCTGATGCCGGGCACGCAGGCCGCCGTCACGCTGGAGGAGGCGCAGCAATTCTGGCAGGCGCAGGGCGGCGCGGGCATCGTGGTCAAGGCCATCGGCGGCGGCGGCGGGCGCGGCATGCGTGCCGTGCAGTCGGCCGATGAACTGCCGGCGGCCTATGCGCGCTGCCGCAGCGAGGCGCTGGCTGCCTTTGGCGTCGAGGGGGTTTACGTAGAGCGGCTGATGGCCGGTGCGCGCCACATCGAGGTGCAGGTGCTGGGCGACGGGCGCGAGGTGATGGCCTTGGGCGAGCGCGAATGCACGCTGCAGCGGCGCTTCCAGAAGGTGGTGGAGGTGGCGCCCAGCCCCTCGCTGCCGGCACAGCTGCGCGAACGCATCGTGGCCGCCGCGCTGGCCGTGGCGCGCGAGGTGGCCTACGAGGGCCTGGGCACCTTCGAGTTCCTGGTGGACCTGGCGTCCGAGGCGCTGCCCTTCGTTTTCATCGAGGCCAACCCGCGCCTGCAGGTGGAGCACACCATCACCGAGGAGGTCACGGGCGTGGACCTGGTGCAGACCCAGATCGCGCTGGCCGCGGGTACAAGCCTGCGTGAGCTGGGGCTCGACCCCGATGCGCCACCTGCAGTCCAGGGCTTTGCGCTGCAGTGGCGCATCAACGCCGAGACCCCGGATGCGCAGGGCGGTGCCGTGCCAGGCAGCGGTCCGCTCACGCGCTTCGACCTGCCGGCCGGCCCCGGCATCCGTGTGGACACGCACGGCGTGGCGGGTGTGGCCCCCTCGCCGCACTACGACACGTTGCTGGCCAAGCTCATCGTGCACACGCGCGGCCCCCGCTTCAGCGATGTTCTGCGCCGTTCGCAGCGCGCGCTGGCCGAGTGCCGCATTGGCGGCGTGGCGACCAATGTGGCGCTGCTGCGCGCGCTGGCCGCACGGCCCGAGATGGACAGCCAGCAGGTGCACACGCGCTGGCTGGAAACGGTCTTGCCCGAGCTGTTGGTGGCGGCGGGCCAGTGGGCCGATGAACCCCTGGCCGCGGTGGCGGGCCAGGAGATTGCGCAACCCGAGTCGGCCCCCGAAGGGGCGGTGCCGGCGCCCATGCCTGCACGGCTGGTGCAGCTGGCCGTGGCCGAGGGCGATGTGGTGGCCGCCGGGGCCGAGCTGGCCGTGCTCGAAGCCATGAAGATGGAGCATGTGCTGCTGGCGCCATATGCGGGCCGGGTGCGAGCGCTTCTGGCCGCAACGGGCGGCTACCTGGTGCAGGGTCAGCCGCTGCTGGTGCTGGAACCTGTGGAGGGTGCGCAGACCGCATTGGAAGAGGACGCTGCTGCGCAAGGCGCCGACCACATCCGCCCCGACCTGCAGCGCGTGCGCGATCGCCATGCCTTCACGCTCGACGCCGCGCGCCCCGAGGCCATGGCCAAACGCCGTGCGCAGGGCGGGCGCAGCGCGCGCGAGAACATCGCCGACCTGTGCGACGAGAGCAGCTTCATCGAATACGGTGCGCTGGCCATTGCCGCGCAGACGCGCCGGCGCAGCCTGGAGGACCTGGTCGCCAACACGCCTGCGGATGGCATGGTCACAGGCATCGGCGGCATCAATGGGGCCGACTTCGGGCCCGAGAAATCGCGTGCGGTGGTCATGTCCTACGATGCCACGGTGCTGGCCGGCACGCAGGGCGCGCGCAACCACGCCAAGACGGACCGCATGCTGGGCATTGCCCTGGCGCAGAAGCTGCCCGTGGTGCTGTTCGCCGAAGGCGGCGGCGGCCGGCCCGGCGACACCGACATGCCGGTGGTGGCGGGTTTGCACGTGCACACCTTTGCCAGCTATGCCGCGCTCTCGGGCCAGGTGCCCGTGGTCGGCATTGCGGCAGGGCGCTGCTTTGCCGGCAATGCGGCGCTGCTCGGCTGCAGCGACGTGGTCATTGCCACGCGCAGCGCCAACATCGGCATGGGCGGACCGGCCATGGTCGAGGGCGGAGGGCTTGGCGTCTTCAAGCCCGAGCAGATCGGCCCGAGCCACGTGCAGCACGCGAACGGCGTGATCGATGTGCTGGTCGACGACGAGGCTGCAGCGGTGCGTGCGGCGCGGCACTACCTGTCGTTCTTCCAGGGGCGCCTGGGGCAGTGGTCGGCGCCCGACCAGCACCTGCTGCGCAGGGTGGTGCCCGAGAACCGGCTGCGCGTATACGACACGCGCGCCGCCATCGCGGGCCTGGTGGACGAAGGCAGCCTGCTCCTGCTGCGCACCGGTTTCGGCGCCGGCATCCACACGGCGCTGGCGCGCATCGAGGGGCGGCCTGTGGGCATCCTGGCCAGCAACCCGCTGCACCTGGGTGGCGCCATCGACGCCGATGCGGCCGACAAGGGCGCGCGCTTCATGCAGCTGTGCAACGCGCATGGCCTGCCGCTGGTGAGCCTGGTGGACACGCCCGGCTTCATGGTCGGCCCCGAGGTGGAGGCCACGGCGCAGGTGCGCCATGTGAGCCGCCTGTTCGTGACCGCCGCGAGCCTGCGCGTGCCCTACTTCAGCGTGGTGCTGCGCAAGGGCTATGGCCTGGGCGCCATGGGCATGGCGGCGGGGGGCTTCCACGCCCCGGTGTTCACCGTGGCCTGGCCCACTGGCGAGTTCGGTGCCATGGGGCTCGAAGGGGCTGTGCGCCTGGGCTTTCGCAAGGAGCTCGAAGCCGTGCCCGAAGGCGCGGAGCGCGACGCCCTGTTCCAGAAACTCGTGGCACGCCAGTACGCCAATGGCGAGGCCCTGCACATGGCGGCCACGCTGGAAATCGACGCGGTGATCGACCCGGCCGAGACCCGCGCTTGGCTGGCGCGAGGGCTGGCATCGGCCCAGGTCGCGCCCATGGGGCACCGCTTTGTGGATACCTGGTGACCCCATCGGTGAGAAAGGGCCATGCTAAGCTGGCCGGCTGATGGAGGCGCCTGCGGCCGAACGGTCGCGTGCTGCCCTGTGCCCCTTCCAATGGAGACTTTTCCCATGCCCGGACTGCTGCCCGATATCGATCCCGACGGCCTGCTCGAATTCTCGGTGGTCTACACCGACCGCGCGCTCAACCACATGTCCAAGCGCTTCACCGGCGTGATGCAGGACATCCTGGCCACGCTCAAGCAGGTCTACAACGCCCACACCGCCGTGCTCGTGCCCGGCAGCGGCACCTTCGGCATGGAGGCCGTGGCGCGCCAGTTCGCCAACAACGAAAAGGTGCTCATCGTGCGCAACGGCTGGTTCAGCTACCGCTGGAGCCAGATCTTCGACGCGGCCGGCGGCCTGGGCGGCGGTGCCGTGGTGTGCAAGGCACGCAAGCGGGGCGACGGCCCGCAGGACGCATGGGCGCCATGCCCGGCCGACGAGGTGGCCGCCGCCATCCGTGCCGAGCGGCCCAAGGTAGTGTTCGCGCCGCACGTGGAAACCGCCAGCGGCATCATCCTGCCCGACGACTACCTGCGCACGCTGACGGCGGCTGCGCACGAGGTGGGCGCGCTGTTCGTGCTCGACTGCGTGGCCTCGGGCGCGATGTGGGTGGACATGCAGGCCACTGGCGTGGACGTGCTGATCTCGGCCCCGCAAAAGGGCTGGAGCGGTTCGCCCTGCTGCGCCATGGTCATGCTCAGCGAGCGCGCACGCCAGGCCATCGAGGGCACGACCAGCAGCAGCTTCTCGTGCGACCTCAAGAAGTGGATGCAGATCGCCGAGGGCTACGAAAAGGGCCAGCACGCCTACCACACGACCATGCCCACCGATGCGCTGGTGCGCCTGCGCGAGGTGATGCTGGAGACGCGCGAATACGGCTTTGGCAAGGTACGTGACGAACAGATCGAACTCGGCGCCAAGGTACGCGCACTGCTAGAATCCAGGGGCTTCCCCAGCGTGGCTGCCGAGGGCTACAAGGCCCCGGGCGTGGTGGTGAGCTACACCACCGACCCCGGCATCCAGAACGGCAAGAAGTTCATGGAGGTCGGCCTGCAGACCGCCGCCGGCGTGCCGCTGCAGTGCGACGAGGGCCCGGACTTCAAGACCTTCCGCATCGGCCTGTTCGGCCTGGAAAAGTGGCACAACGTGGAGCGCACGGTGGGCCATTTATCCAAGGCGCTCGACCAGATCGCTGCGGCAGCCTGACCGGCGCTGCTGCGCCGCCCGATGGCATCTTCCCCCGACGCGGACGCCGCCCACGCCGCGCTGCGCAGGGCCAAGCGGCAGGCCCTGGCCCTGCTGCTGCTGGCCACGGCGGTGTTCATCGGCACCAGCCTGGTGGAGCGGGGCCTGGCCCTGAACTGCCTGAAAGCCGTGGCCGAGGCGGCCATGGTGGGCGCGCTGGCCGACTGGTTCGCCGTGGTGGCACTGTTCCGCCACCCGCTGGGCCTGCCGATCCCGCACACGGCCATCATCGCGCGCAACAAGGACCGCATCGGTCGCAACCTGGCCGGCTTCGTGCGCGACAGGTTCCTCGATGCGCCCTCATTGGTGGCGTTGATCCGCCGGCACGACCCGGTCGCGCGCGTGGCCGACTGGCTGGTGGCGCCGGGCAATACCGCCTTGCTGGGCCAGCAGGCGGTGCGCCTGGTCTCTGCCGGGCTCGACGCCGTGCAGGATGCGCAGGTGGAGCGTTTCATCCAGCGCGCCGCGCGCACGCTGATCGGGCAGCTCGACCTGTCGCAGACCATGGCCACGGTGCTGGGCGCGCTCACGCACAACGGCCGCCACCAGGCCCTGCTCGACGATGGGCTGGCCCGGCTCATCACCGTGCTGCAGAGCGAGGAAACCCGCGACCTGATCGCGCGCACCATCGTGCAGTGGCTCAAGAAGGACCACCCGGTCAAGGAGAAGATGCTCCCTACCGACTGGCTGGGCGACAAGGGCTCGGCGATGGTGGCCAACGCGCTCGCCGGGCTGCTTGCCGAGGTGGCCGCCAACCCGCTGCACCAGCTGCGCGAGCGCTTCGACGAGGCCGTGCAGCGGCTCATCGAGCGCCTGCAGACCGACCCCGACTGGCAGCAGCGGGCCGACGAGATACGCCAGTACCTGCAGACCGACGCCACGCTGGGCCACTACGTGCAGGAGTTGTGGCAGGGCATGCGCACGGCGCTGCGCCGCGACCTGGCCAACCCCGATTCGGCCGTGGCGCGCAACGTGCAGGCCATGGGCGGCTGGCTCGGCCAGTCGCTGGCGGGCGATCCTGCCCTGCGTGACTCGCTCAGCGCGCGGCTCGAACGCTGGGCCCAAGGGCTGGCGCCCGAGGTGTCCGCGTTCATCGCGCAGCACATCGAGGACACCGTGCAGCGCTGGGATGCCCGGGAAATGTCCGATCTCATCGAATTGCAGGTCGGCCGGGACCTGCAGTACATCCGCATCAACGGCACGGTGGTGGGCGGCCTGATCGGCCTGGTGCTGTTTGGCGTGTCGCACGCGGGCGAGATCTGGCGGGTGGCAGCTCGCTGAGGTGGGGTCAGAACAACGTCACCACCAGCGGCACCAGCAGGGCCGCCAGCACCACCTGCAGGCCCAGCGCCAGGCCGGCATAGGCACCCGCGTCGGCATCGTCCTGCAGCGCCTGGGCAGCACCAATGCCGTGCGAGGCGGTGCCCAGGGCGAAGCCGCGGGCGACCATGCCCGGTGCGTCGGTGCCCACGCGCAGCCAGCCGAACAGGGTGCGGCCCGAGAGCGCGCCCACCATGCCGGTGAGCACCGCGAACAGTGCCGCCAGCGCCGGCACGCCGCCGATCTGCGCGGCCACGCCCATGGCCACGGGCGCGGTGACCGAATTGGGCGCCAGCGACATCAGCATGTCCGGCGGCAGGCCCATGGCCCAGCCCAGGCCCACGGCACTCGCGGCGGCTGCACTGCCACCGGCCAGGGCGGCCAGCAGCAGGCGGCCCCAGCGCCGGCGCAGTTCGGCCCGGCGTAGCCACAGCGGCCAGCCCAGGGCCACCACAGCGGGCCCGAGCAGGAAGTGGATGAACTGCGCCCCGGCAAAGAAGGTGGGGTAGGCCGTGCCCGTGGCCAGCAGCGCACCGGCCAGCACCACCACCGACCACAGCACCGGATTGGCCCAGGCCGCATGGCCCATGCGCGCGGAAAACGCCTGCGCCAGCACGTACACCGCCAGCGTGGACGTGAGACCGAACAGCGGCGCCTGCGAGAGGTAGACCCAGAGCTCAACGAAGTTGGCCATCGCCAGCCTCCTGGGTCTCCGGGCGTGGCTTGAACAGGCGCAGCACGAGCACCGTGGCCGCCATGCCGGCCCAGGTGGACAGCACGATCACCACCACCAGGCGCAACCCATAGGCGCCCAGCAGATCGAGGTGCGTCATCACGCCCACGCCCACCGGCACGAACAGCAGCGACAGGTGGGTGAGCAGAAACCCTGCCGCCGGTGCCACGGCCCGCTGCACCGGGCCGCATTGCAGCGCCAGGAGCAGCAGCACCATGCCGACCACCGGGCCGGGCACGGGCAGGTGCAGAAAATGCGACAGCGCCTCGCCGACCGACTGCATGAGCAGCAGAAAGGCCAGGCCTTGCAGGCCTTTCATGGGGCCGGGTGCCTGTGGGTTATTGGCAGACCGCTGCTCGTGCATGGCATCCCAGTTAGCCAATGCACTTCGTGTCGTCCAGGGTGCGCGAGACTGGCGCGCTCGAGGCCAGTGCTCCCGCGCAAGGGCCGCCCCGCCGCGCTGGGAGCGTCCCCCTCCCGACTCGCGCAGCGGGTCGAGAGAGGGGTGAAGGCGCGAAGCGACTCAGGGGGTGCTTCATCAAAACCGGGGAAGATCGGGGTGCTTGATCTGCCCCGCGCGCACCAGCATCTTGCCGTACTCCGCACAGCGGTGCAGCGTGGGGATGACCTTGCCGGGGTTGAGCAGCCCGGCCGGGTCGAACGCATGCTTGAGGCCGGCCATCTGCGCGTTCTCCTCGGCGCTGAACTGCACGCACATGCTGTTGAGCTTCTCCACGCCCACGCCGTGCTCGCCGGTCACCGTGCCGCCCATGGCCACGCTGGTCTCCAGGATGTCGGCGCCGAAGAGTTCGCAGCGGTGCAGCTGGTCGGGGTCGTTCGCGTCGAACAGGATCAGCGGGTGCAGGTTGCCGTCGCCCGCGTGGAACACGTTGGCGCAGCGCAGCTGGTATTTTTTCTCCATCTCGGCGATGGCCAGCAGGATGTCGGCCAGGCGCTTGCGCGGGATGGTGGAGTCCATGCACATGTAGTCGGGGCTGATGCGGCCGCTGGCCGGGAAGGCGTTCTTGCGCCCGCTCCAGAAGCGCAGGCGCTCGGCCTCGTCGCGGCTCACCGAGATGGCCACGGCGCCCGCGGCGCGCAGCACCTCGGTCATGCGGCCGATTTCTTCTTCCACCTCCTCGGGCGTGCCGTCGCTCTCGCACAGCAGGATGGCCTCGGCGTTGAGGTCGTAGCCCGCGTGCACGAAGTCCTCGACCGCGGCGGTCATGGGCTTGTCCATCATCTCCAGGCCTGCCGGGATGATGCCGGCCGCGATCACCGCGGCCACGGCGGCGCCGGCCTTGCGCACGTCGTCGAAGCTGGCCATGATGCAGCGCGCCAGCTGCGGCTTGGGAATCAGCCGCACCGTGACCTCGGTGGTCACCGCCAGCATGCCCTCGCTGCCGATCACGGCGGCCAGCAGGTCGTAGCCAGGCGCATCGAGCGCGTCGCTGCCGAACTCCACGGCCTCGCCCTCGATGGTGAAGCCGCGCACCTTGAGCACGTTGTGCACCGTGAGGCCGTATTTGAGGCAGTGCACGCCGCCCGAGTTCTCGGCCACATTGCCGCCGATGGTGCAGGCGATCTGGCTGCTCGGGTCGGGTGCGTAGTACAGGCCGTAGGGCGCGGCCGCCTCGCTGATGGCCAGGTTGCGCACGCCGCACTGCACCAGGGCCGTGCGGGCCACCGGGTCCACGTTGAGGATGCGGTTGAACTTGGCCAGCGAGAGCGTCACCCCCAGGGCATCGGGCATGGCCCCGCCCGACAGGCCCGTGCCCGCGCCGCGGGCCACCACGGGCACGTGCAGCCGGTGGCAGGCCTGCAGCACGGCCTGCACCTGCTCGTAGGTCTCGGGCAGGCAGACCACCAGCGGGCGCTGGCGGTAGGCCGTGAGCCCGTCGCATTCGTAGGGGGTGGTGTCTTCGGCGTGCCAGAGCAGGGCGTGGGCCGACACGGTGCGGGCCAGCGCCTGCACCACCTCGGCCTGGCGCGCTGCGCGCTCGGCTGGCGTGGGCCCGGTGGGGGCGTTGGCTGCGAGGGAGGAAAGGGAGGCGGTCTGCATGCCGCCACTGTAGGCCATGGCGGCGCCGGCCGCCGTGAGATTTTTGGAGGGCCGGCGTGAAATCCGATTCAAGGCCCGGCAGGACCGCCCGGCGCCAGCGCGCAGACCTGGCGCAGCTCGTCAATCGGCGCTCCGGCCACCGTGATGGTCCTGGCGCTCCCCGGCTCGGGCGCGAAGCCCAGCGCCGCATAGAAGCGGATGGCCCGCTGGTTGGCGGCCAGCACCCACAGGCTGGCCTCGGCCTTGCCCTGTTCCAGCAGCCGCACCCGGGCCTGCTGCCACAGCGCCTGGCCTGCGCCCTGCGACCAGCAGGCCGGGTCCACATAGATCGCCCAGACCTCTGCCCGGGTCGCCGGGGCATCCGCATCGCGGCAGTCGCCGAAGGCGATCCAGCCCGTCACGGCGCCGCCGCCGTCCTGCGCCAGCAGCAGCCCGGGCCGGCCCTGGGCAATGGCCTGGGCCCAATAGGTTTCGCGCTGGGCGGCGGACAGGGCCGCCAGGTAGGCGGCATCGATGATGCCCGCGTAGGCCGCCTGCCAGGCCGCCACGTGGATGCGCGCGATGGCCGCGGCGTCTTCGCGTTGTGCTGGGCGGATGAGCAAGCTCACACCATGATCTTGCGCAGCCATTCGGCAAAGGCCGCGCATTCCCAGCGGTCCATGGTGCCGGTGCGCCAGCACAGGTAGTGGGCGTGGGGGCTGGTGGTGTCGGTGTCGAACAGGCGCACCAGGGTGCCGTTCTCGAGCCAGGGGGCCCCGAGCTTCAGGCGCACCAGGGCCACGCCCATGCCGGCCGCCGCGGCGTCGCACATCAGGCCGATGTCGTTGAACTGCGAGCCCTCGCTTGGCTCGGACCAGTCCAGGCCGGTGGCCCCGAACCAGGTGCGCCAGGGCTCCAGCGGGCTGCGCAGCAGCGCCACACCCTCCAGGTCCTCGGGGCGCTCGAAGGGGCCGTGCTCGCGCACGAAGGCCGGCGAGGCCAGCGGGGTGACCACGTCGCGCGCCAGCTCCACGTGCTCCACGTCGGCATAGTGGCCCGCGCCGAATCGCACCATCAGGTCGGCGTCTTCGGCCACCACGTCCAGGAGCGGGATGGAGACCTGCAGCGCCAGGTCGATCTCGGGGTAGGCCTCGGTGAACTGGCGCAGGCGCGGGATCAGGATGGTGCGTGCAAACGTCGGCGTCACGGCCAGCTTGAGCCGGCGCCGGCCCGGCGCTGCCGCCGCGCCCGGAAAACGCTGCAGCGCCCCCAGCCCCTCGCGCACATGCGCCAGGTAGGCGCTGCCCTCGGTGGTCAGCGAGAAATCGGCCCGGCCGAACAGCCGTACGCCCAGGATCTGCTCGAGCTGCTTGACGCGGTGGCTCACCGCGCTGGGCGTCACGCACAGCTCGTCGGCCGATTGCGTCACGCTGCGCAGGCGCGCCAGTGCCTCGAAGGTCAGCAGGCACTGGATGGGCGGGATCCGCCGCGCCGCGCTGCTCAGGAACGAGGAGGGGGAGGCCGTGGCCATCGTCGCTCTCGCGCCAGGCTCAGCGGAAAACGACCGTCTTGTGCCCGTTGAGCAGCACGCGGTGCTCGCTGTGCCACTTCACGGCGCGGGCCAGCACCTGGCTTTCGGTGTCGCGGCCGCGGGCCGTGAGGTCTTCCACCGTGTCGGTGTGGTCGGCGCGGGCCACGTCCTGCTCGATAATCGGGCCTTCGTCGAGGTCGGCGGTGACGTAGTGGGCGGTGGCGCCGATGAGCTTCACGCCCCGGTCATGGGCCTGGTAGTAGGGCTTGGCGCCCTTGAAGCTGGGCAGGAAGCTGTGGTGGATGTTGATCGCCCGGCCCGCAAGCTTCTTGCACAGGTCGTCCGACAGCACCTGCATGTAGCGCGCCAGCACCACCAGCTCGGCCCCTTCGGCCTCGATGATCTCGAACTGCTTGGCCTCGGCCTGCGCCTTGGTGGCGGCCGTCACCGGGATGTGGTGGAAGGGCACGTTGTAGCTGGCGGCCAGCTGGTAGAAGTCGCGGTGGTTGCTGATGATGGCGCGGATGTCCACGGGCAGCAGGCCGGATTTCCAGCGGAACAGCAGGTCGTTCAGGCAGTGGCCTTCCTTGCTGACCATGAGCACGGTCTTCACGGGCTGGGCCGTGGCGTGCAGGCTCCAGCGCATCTGGTTCGGCTCGGCGAACGCCGTCAGGCGCTCTCTGAGCGTGGCATGGTCGTGCTGGTCGCAGGCGAACTGCACGCGCATGAAGAACAGGCCCGTGGCGTGGTCGTTGTACTGCGCGGCTTCTTCGATGTTGCCGCCGTGCTCCAGCAGGAAGCCGGAGACGGCGTGCACCAGCCCCAGGCGGTCGGGGCAGGACAGGGTAAGGATGTAGGCTTGGGTCGTCATAGCTGTGCCATTGTCGCAGCAAGGCCCGGATGGGTTTGGAAGAGGGATTTGATGCAAGAGTTGGAAGGCCCACGGTCGTTGGTTCCCTGGCGCGTGGCGGCGCTGTACCTGGTGCTGGGCGTGGTGTGGGTGTGGCTCGGCGATCTGCTGCTGGTCCACGGGGTCACCGACCCGGATGACCTGACGCGCTACCAGACCTGGAAGGGCTGGCTCTACGTGCTGCTCACCGGGGCACTGGCTGGATGGCTGGCACACCGCGCACGCCAGGCCGAGCAGGCCCGGATGCGCATGCTCAAGGATCGGGGCGACATCGCGGCCGTGCGTGCGGCCCTGGCCACCAGCGAAGAGCGCCAGCGCCTGGCCAGCACGGTGGTCGACAACACCATCGAGGGGGTGGTGGTGACCGACGCGCAAGGCCGCATCCTCTCGGTCAACGCGGCCTTCACCCGGCTGCTGGGCTATGCCGAGACCGAGCTGCTGGGCCAGAACCCGCGCGTGTTCAAGTCGGGTCGCCATGACAAGGCCTTCTACGACGCCATGTGGGCCTCCATCCACGGCACCGGCCACTGGCAGGGCGAGATCTGGAACCGGCGCAAGAACGGCGAGGTGTTCCCCGAGCACATGTCGCTGAGCGCCGTGCGCGACCCGCAAGGCGCCGTGACGCACTACGTGTGCATGTTCTCCGATATCTCCGAGGAGAAGGCGCAGCAGCAGCGCCTGGAGTTCCTGGCGCACAACGATGCGCTCACGGGCCTGTCCAACCGCACGCGCTTTGGCGCCGAACTGGCCGAGGCCGTGGGCGAGGCGCGCCTGAGCGGCGAGCACCTGGCGGTGCTGCTGATCAACCTGGACCGCTTCAAGGACGTGAACGACAGCTATGGCCATGCCACGGGTGACCAGGTGCTGCAGCACATTGCGAAGAAGGTGCAGTCGGCCCTGCGCCCGGGCGACCTCCTGGGCCGCATGGCGGGCGACGAACTGGCCGTGGTGGCGCGCCACATGCGCAACTCCGAGGGCGCGGCCGCCGTGGCGCGCCAGCTGATCGCGGCCGTGGCCGAGCCCTGGCGCTCGCCCGACGGGCTGGAGGTGGTGGCCGGGGCCAGCGTGGGCATCTGCATGTACCCCACCCATGCCGACACGGTGGAGGGCCTGCAGCAGGGCGCGCACGCTGCCGTCTACGGTGCCAAGGCGCGCGGCCGTGGCGCCTGGTGCTTCTTCCACGAGACCATGACCCAGGCCGCGCGAGAGCGCCTGGCGCTGGAATCGCGCCTGCGGCTGGCGCTGGCGCAGGGGCATATGGAGGTGTACTACCAGCCGCAGGTGGACATTGCCACGGGCCGCATCGCCGGGGCCGAGGCCCTGGTGCGCTGGAACGATCCCGACGAGGGGCTCATCTCGCCCGCGCGCTTCATCCCCGTGGCCGAGACCTCGGGCGTCATCGGCCCGCTCGGTGAATGGGTGCTGCGCGAGGTGTGCCGCCAGGGCCGGCAGTGGCGCGATGCCGGCCTGCCGGAGGTGACGCTGGCCGTCAACGTCTCGCCGCGCCAGTTCCACCTGACCGACGTGGCCGGCTGCACTGCGGCGGCGCTGGCCGATTCGGGTTTTCCGGCCGCGCTGCTCGAGCTGGAGATCACCGAGACCGCGCTGGCCGAGCGCGCCGAGGAGGCCCTGCAGGTGCTGCTGGGCCTGCGCGACCTGGGGGTGCGGATCGCGGTGGACGATTTCGGCACAGGCTACTCCTCGCTCGCCCAGCTCAAGCGCTTTCCCATCGATGTGCTGAAGATCGACCAGGGCTTCACGCGCGACATCCCGCAGAGCGCCGACGACATGGCCATCAGCGCGGCCATCATCGCCATGGGCCACAGCATGGGCCTCTCGGTCCTGGCCGAAGGGGTGGAGACCCCCGCGCAACTGGCCTTCCTGCAGGAGCGCGGCTGCGACGCCTACCAAGGCTACCTGTGCAGCCGGCCCCTGCGGGCGCAGGCGTTCGAGGCCTTGCTGCGGGCGCAGCTGGTATTGCCCGGCGGGCGCTGACAGCGCTCAGGGCTTGCGCGGCGCCGCCTTCCACTGCTCGCGCAGTTCGGCGCAGGCATCGCGCGGCGGCAGGGCCGGGGTGACCACGACCTGGTCGGCATCGTCATCCCTGGCCGCCGTCGTGGCCCCGGCCCGTGCCACCACCACCTTGGCCGCCACGCCAGCGCCCAGGTGCGTGGGCACGCCCAGGCTGCGCCAGACATGGCCGGCACCGGCCACCAGCAGCACCGTCTTGCCGGGCTGCAGGGCCGAGGTCGTGGTTTGCGCCATGCTGGCGTCGCGTGCGATCTGGATGCGGGCCATGGGCGCGATCTGGGCTTCGGGCAGCAGGCCGCAGTGGCCATCGCGGATCTCGGTGTACTGGCGCTGCAGCGCCGGGGCCGGCAGGTGCGCGTCCCATTGCGCCTGTCCAATGGTGGCGCGCATCTGGCTGCGCGGCAGGTTGCCGCCCAGCACCGGCACCTCTGCGCTGACCGCCGCCATCACCACCGGGCCGTACTTCGCCCAGGGCCAGGCCTTGTCCTGCCAGTTCAGGGCCGCCTGGGCCTCGGCGTCGGTGGCGCCCTTGGGCAGGCCGGCGGTGCTGCTGCCCTGCTCGGCCATCTCCATCACCACGGCCGCGAGCGCGCCGCGCGCGGCCAGCCACTGCACTGCCTCGCGCTGCAGAGCCTGATGCTCGGTGGCATCGTGCTGCTCGCCCAGCAGCAGCACGTCGGCGGGCAGCACCTGCTGCAGGCGGGCGGGCCAGACAGGGGGCGTCGGGGCGGGCGGGTGCGCGCAACCGGCCAGCGCCAGCGCCGCCAGCAGGGGCAGGGCCCGGCGGGCCATGGGAGGGGTGGATGGCGTAATGATTCGCATGCCGCCATGCTAACGGCCCGCCGTGTGCCACCCCCGACGGGGCTGAGGCCACGGTGGCAGTGTGGCTATACGGCCGATGTATGGTGCTGGTTTCGCCTCCCCGGCCGGGTTGCTGTGAGCGGGGGATCCCTGTCTTGTTTGATGGAGCGCAAGGACCTTCAGCCATGAAACGCGAAACATCCAGTGCTTTGACCGGCGCCACCTCCATGCAACCCATCAGCCTCGACGTCCTGCGCGAGAAGTACCTCAAGAACGGCGAAACCAGCGCCGACGACCTGTACCGGCGCGTGGCCCGCGCCCTGGCCTCGGTCGAGGCGCCCGCCCTGCGCGACAAGTACGAGGCGCTGTTCCTCGGCAACCTGCAGGCTGGCGCCATCGGTGCCGGGCGCATCATGAGCGCGGCGGGCACCGACATCCAGGCAACGCTGATCAACTGCTTCGTGCAGCCCGTGGGCGACTGCATCCAGGGCGTGGACGAGGGCGGCTACCCCGGTATCTACGAGGCCCTGCGCGAAGCGGCCGAGACCATGCGCCGCGGCGGTGGCGTGGGCTACGACTTCTCGCGCATCCGCCCCAAGGGCGCGCGCGTGGTGGGCACGGCGTCCACGGCCTCGGGGCCGTGCAGCTACATGAACGTGTTCGACCAGTCCTGCTCCACGGTGGAGAGCGCGGGCGCGCGGCGTGGCGCGCAGATGGGCGTCCTGCGCATCGACCACCCCGACGTGCAGGAGTTCATCACCGCCAAGCGCACGCCCGGGCGCTGGAACAACTTCAACGTCTCGGTCGGCGTGCCCGATGCCTTCATCCACGCCGTGGAAAGCGACGCACCCTGGGAGCTGGTGCACAAGGCCCGCCCCGGCGAGCCGCTGATCGCCCAGGGCGCCCACCAGCGCGCCGACGGCCAGTGGGTCTACGCCACGGTGCCGGCGCGCACGCTGTGGGACAGCATCATGCAATCGGCCTACGACTTCGCCGAGCCGGGCATCCTGTTCCTCGACCACATCAACGAGGACAACAACCTGCACTACTGCGAGGACATCGCCGCCACCAACCCCTGCGTGACGGCCGATACCTGGGTGCTCACCACCGACGGGCCGCGTCAGGTGGCCGAGTTGGTTGGCCGGCCCTTTGGCGCCGTGGTCGACGGGCGCGCCTACCGCGTGGAAAGCCAGGGCTTCTTCCAGACCGGCACACGTGCCGTGCTGCGCCTGCAGACGCGCGAGGGCCATGCACTGCGCCTTACAGCCGACCACCGCGTGCGCCGCGTGGCGCGCAAGACGCGCTACTGCCTGGAGGTGGAGTGGACCGAGGCGGCGCAGCTCTCACCCGGCGACGAGATCGTGCTGCATGACCACCGCGCTCTGCAGGGCTGGGCCGGTGCGGGCAGCGAGGCCGAGGGCTACCTGCTCGGCCTGCTTGTCGGCGATGGCACGCTCAAGGCCGACAAGGCGGTGCTCTCGGTCTGGGCACCCGAACTCAAGGCTGTGGGGCAGGGCGCGGTGGCCTATGCCGCCACCGGTGCCGCGGGCATCGTGCAGGCCGCTGAGGCCGCCGCCGCCACGCTGGAGCACCGCGCCGATTTCGGCGGCTTCCAGCGCCCGGTGGCCGGGCGCGGCGAGGCGCGCATGGCCAGTGGTGCCTTGCGCAAGCTGGCCCTCGGGCTGGGCATGGCACCCGGGCACAAGACCATCACCCCGGCCATGGAGCGGCAATCGTCGGACTTCGCGCGCGGCCTGCTGCGCGGCCTGTTCGATGCCGATGGCTCTGTGCAGGGCACGCAGGACAAGGGCGTCAGCGTGCGCCTGGCGCAAAGCGATGAGGCACTGCTGCAGACCGTGCAGCGCATGCTGCTGCGCCTGGGCATCGCCTCCACCCTCTACCGCGACCGGCGCCCTGCGGCCGAGCGCGCCCTGCCCGATGGCCGCGGCGGCCAGCGCCTGTACGGCACGCGGGCCCAGCACGAACTGGTGCTCAGCGGCGACAACATCGCGGTGTTCGCCGAAGGCATCGGCTTTGCGGACACGGACAAGGCCGAACGCCTCGCCAATGCCTTGGCCGGCTACCGCCGCGCGCTGCACCGCGAGCGCTTCACGGCCACCGTGCAGGCGCTGGTGGACGACGGTGTGGAGGATGTCTACGACGTGACCGTGGCCGACGTGCATGCCTTCGATGCCAACGGCATCGTGGCGCACAACTGCGGTGAACAGCCACTTCCTTCCTATGGCTGCTGCGACCTGGGCCCCATCATCCTGACGCGTTTCGTGCGCAACCCCTTCGGCTTCGGCGGAGTGGCCTCGTTCGACTTCGAGGCTTTTGCGCAGACCGTGGCGCTGCAGGTGCGTGCGCTCGACAACGTGCTCGACGTGACCTTCTGGCCGCTGCCGCAGCAGCGCGACGAGGCCATGGCCAAGCGGCGCATCGGCGTGGGCTTCACGGGCATGGGCAATACGCTGGCCCTGCTGTGCCTGCGCTACGACCTGCCCGAGGGCCGCGAGATGGCGGTGCGCATCGCCCAGGCCATGCGCGATGCCGCCTACCTGGCCTCGGTGGACCTGGCGCGCGAGAAGGGCGCCTTCCCGAAGTTCGAGGCCGGCCCCTACCTGTCGCAGGGCACCTTCGCGAGCCGGCTGCCCGAACCGATCCAGGACGCCATCCGCACGCATGGCATCCGCAACAGCCACCTGCTGTCCATCGCGCCCACGGGCACGGTGAGCCTGGCCTTTGCCGACAACGCCTCCAACGGCATCGAGCCGCCGTTCTCCTGGACCTACAAGCGCAAAAAGCGCGAGGCCGACGGCAGCACCAGCGAGTACGCAGTGGAAGACCATGCCTGGCGCCTGTACCGCGAGCTCGGCGGCAACGTGCTGCAGCTGCCCGAGTTCTTCGTCTCGGCCCTGGCCATGCCGGCCGAAGGCCACATCGCGATGATGGAGGCCGTGCAGCCGTTTGTGGACACGGCGATCTCCAAGACCGTGAACATCCCGGCCGACTACCCGTACGAGGGCTTCAAGGACCTGTACCTGCACGCCTGGCACGCACGCCTGAAGGGGCTGGCGACCTACCGGCCCAACAGCATCCTGGGATCGGTGCTCGAAACGCACAGCGCACCGGTGACGGCGGCCCCGGCACCGGCCGCGCCGCCGGTGGACCCGATGCGCACCGTGATCGAGAGCCGGCCCAAGGGCGGCCTGTCGGCCGTGGCCGAGAAGGTCGAGTACTGGACGCAGGAGGGCCGCAAAACCCTGTACCTGCTGGTCTCCTTCCTGCCCGTGCCCACGGGCGTGGGCAACACCACGGTGGACCGGGCCATCGAATTCTTCATGCCCGTGGGGCAGAGCGGCGAGTCCCAGCAATGGATCACCTCCAGCATGCGCATGCTGTCGCTGGCGGCGCGCGGCGGCTTCCTGGAGCGCGCGCTCAGCGACATGCGCAAGGTGGCCTGGGACCGGGGACCCGTGCGCCTGGGCACGCACCGCAAGGAAGACGGCACGCAGGTGCCCATGTGGCACGACTCCGAGGTGGCGGCCATGGCCTATGCCATCCAGAACATCCTGGCGCGCCGCGTGGCCGATCCGGTGCAGCAGCAGCTGCCGCTGGAAGAGCCTGCCGCACCGCCCGTGGCCGTGCCCCAGGCCATGGCGGGCAAGAAGTGCGTCGAATGCGGTGCGCATGCCGTGATCCGCAAGGATGGCTGCGACTACTGCACGCAGTGCGGGCACACGGGGGCCTGCGGCTGATGCGCGGCCTCTGCCTGCCTGTTTCCGGCCAGGAAAGCCTCGCATGGCGGTGATCCCCTGGCCGCTGCGGCCCGTACCCCATGGCGCGCCGCCGGCGGTGGACGCCACGGCGGCTGGCGCCTGGGCGCTCATGCGCACCCGCCGCACGGTACTGCCCAAGCGGCTGGTGGCGCCCGGCCCCAGCGCCGCCGAGCTCTCGGCGATCCTGGACGCGGCGGCCCATGCGCCCGACCACGGGCAGTTGCTGCCCTGGCGCTTCGTGCTGGTGCCCGAGGCCGCGCGCGTGGCCCTGGCCGAGGTGTTTGCCCAGGCGCTGGCCGAGCGCGACGCTGCCGCCACGCCGGAGCAACTGGCGCTGGCGCGCGAGAAGGCTTACCGCGCGCCGGTGCTGCTGCTGGCCGTGGTGGACGCTGGCCGGGGCGACCCGCGCATCGACCTGCCCGAACGCCTGGTGTCCGCCGGCTGCGCGCTGCAGAACATGCTGCTCATGGCCACGGCGCAGGGCTACGGCTCGGCGCTGACCAGTGGCCGGGCCCTGAAGTCGGCGGGCCTGCGTGCCCTCTTCGGGCTGGGCCCGGACGAACTGGCCCTGTGCTTCCTGAGCATGGGCAGCGTGCAGTCGCGCAAGGCCGCGGCGCGCACACGGCCAGGGGTGGGCTCCTATGTGAGCACCCTGGGCGCCGATGGCGTGGTGCTGCCTTTCGATCCGGCCGAGGGACGCGGTTGAAGCACCTGCCTGGATTCAACACCCCGGCCGTGGGTTTCGAGGAGCCTTTCGCGATGCTCGAGGCCTGCCACGAGCGGGTGCAGCGCACGCTGGCGCTGCTGGGCCGGCTGCGCGCGCATCTAGGGCAGCAAGGCAGCGACGAATCCGCCCGGCAGGCCGCGCGCGATGTGCTGCGCTACTTCGACATGGCGGCGCCCCTGCACCACCAGGACGAAGAACTGCACGTGTTCCCGCCGCTGCTGGCCCAGGGGGCTCCCGCGGTGGTGGCTTTGGTACAGCGCCTGCTGCAGGACCACCAGCACATGGTGGCCGACTGGGCCGCAGCGCGGCGGCCCCTGCAGGCCGTGGCGGATGGGCAGGCCAGCGCCTTCAGCGCGGCGGACGAGGCCGTGCTGGAGCGCTTTGCACTGCGCTATGCGCGCCACATCGAGGACGAGGAAGGCGTGGCCTACCCGGCCGTGCAGGGGTTGTGGGCGCCCGAAGCCCTGGCCCCGATGGGGCGCGAGATGGCTGCCAGGCGGCATTCCCCGCGTGCCGAGGCGGTCAGGCCAGCACAGCCTCCGGCCCGGTCGCGCGCAGCGCCGTGAGCGAGGCGCGCTGCACGCCCTGGGCATCGAAATTGGCGGCGGCCAGCCAGCGCTCGAAGCCGGCCTTGATGGTGGGCCATTCGCTGTCGACGATGGAGAACCAGGCCGTGTCGCGGTTGCGGCCCTTGTAGACGATGGCCTGGCGGAAGATGCCCTCGAAGGTGAAGCCCAGGCGCGCAGCGGCCTGGCGCGAGGGGCCGTTCAGGCTGTCGCACTTCCATTCATAGCGCCGGTAGCCCAGGTCGGCGAACACGTACTTCATCAGCAGGTACTGCGCCTCGGTGGAGATCGGCGTGCGCTGGAGCAGCGGTGAGAACGTCACGTGCCCGACCTCGACCACGCCGTTGGCCGGGTCGATGCGCATCAGTGCCAGCGTGCCCACGGCCTTGTCGGTGCGCTGGTCGATCACGGTGTAGTGCAGCGGGTCGGTGCTGGCGGCCGCCTGCTCGCAGTGGGCGCGGTAGCCGGCCTCGTCGGCAAACGGGCCCACGGTCATGTAGGTCCAGTTGCGGCCATCGGAGTCCTTCACATAGGCGGCATGCAGCTGCGCGGCATGGCGTGCGGCGTCCAGGGGTTCGAGGCGGCAGTAGCGGCCTTCGATCGTGTCGCGTGCGGGGCGCGGGCGGGCGCTCCAGCCGGGCAGGGCGGAGCCGACGGGTTGCTGGAAGGCGTTCAGGGTGGAAGCCATGTGGGGTGTCCTCGGTTGCAAGAGAAAAGGAAAGAAGAAAGCAGGCTCCCACGGTAAACTCGCCGTGGCATTGTGAAAAGTGCCAGAAGACGATGACTTTCAGGTGCCACGCATGACCGACGCTCTCGCCGAACCCCTGGTTCCCCAGACCCTGCTGGAGCAGGCGCTGGACCACAGCCCGGGCGCCGAGCCCCTGCGGCGCCAGCTGTTCCAGCGGCTGCGGCAGGCCATCCTGGACGGGCGGCTGGCCGCGGGCAGTCCGCTGCCCGGTTCGCGTGCATTGGCCGAGGCCCTGGCCCTCTCGCGCAACACGGTGACGGCCGCCTACGAGCACCTGTTGGCCGAAGGCTATGTGCTGTCGGACCGGCAGGGCACGCGGGTCGCCGCCTTGGCGCCCTCGGCCGCCGCAGCGGCGTGCGGCCAAGGGGTGGCAGCACCGGACCCCCGTACGGCGGCGCGCCTGGCGCGCATCCAGCCCAAGGCGCCGCGCCCGGGGCCGGCCCACTGGCTGAGCCCGGGCATGCCCGCCCTGTCGCAGTTTCCGCTGGCCGCCTGGCGCCGTGCGCTCGACCGGGCGCTGCGCGATGGCGGCCCTGCGGCCCTGGGCTATGGCGACCCGCTGGGCGAGAGGGTGCTGCGCACCGCCATTGCGCGCCACCTGGCGCTGGCCCGGGGCGTGCGCTGCAGCGCAGAGCAGGTGGTGATCACCGAAGGCGCGCAGGAGGCCCTGGTGCTGTGCGTGCGCCTGCTCACCAACCCGGGCGACACGGCCTGGGTGGAAGACCCCGGCTACCGGGGCGCCCAATCGGCCCTGCATGGCGGCGATCTGCACACGCTGCCGCTGCGCGTGGATGCGCAGGGCCTGGTGGCCGGCGAAGCCGACTGGCGCGAGCGCATGCCGCGCCTGGTCTACACCTCGCCCTCGCACCAGTACCCGGGCGGGGCGGTGCTTTCGGTGGCACGGCGCCTGGCGCTGATGGAGCAGGCGCGCCGCCATGGCGCCTGGATCATCGAGGACGACTACGACAGCGAGTTCCGCCACACGGGCGAGCCCATCGCCGCGATGCAGGGGCTGGCCGATGGGGCGCCGGTGCTCTACGTGGGCACCTTCAGCAAGACCATGTTCCCTGCGCTGCGCATCGGCTTTCTGGTGCTGCCCGAAGCCTTGCTGGCTGCCGTGCGCCAGCCGTTGG
>NZ_AKJX01000129.1 GCF_000276605.1 Acidovorax sp. CF316
CGGCCGCCACATCGGCCAGCGTGCCCTGCGGCACGGCATGCAGCATGTGGCGGGCGCGCTGCAGCCGGCGCTCGTTGACGTAGGCGTGGGGCGTCATGCCGGTGAGCTGCTTGAAGTGGCGCAAAAAGGCCAGCGGCGTGAGCTGCAGCCAGGCGCTCATCGCGGCGAGCGAGAGGTCCTCATCGGGGTGGCCGACCTCGTCGTCGATGCGCTCGAGCACGCGGGCGTACAGTGGCCGCAGTTCGGCCAGGGCACTGGGGGTGGCGGGGGCGGCCTGCATGGCATCCAGTCCAGCCAGCAGGCTTTGCGCCAGGGGCTCCAGCGCTGCAGGCGGGGCTTGGCGCACCAGCAGCCCCCGCAGGGCCAGGGCTTGGCGCAGCAGGGCGGGTGGGGCGGTGCACTGCGGGCGCGTGGGCGGGCCAGCTGTGCCATCGTCGGGCGCAGCATTCCAGCGGATCACAAGGTACTCACCGCCTATGGGCGATTCCGAAAACACGTCCAGGCCCGGCGGCGTGTACGAGAGGGTGCCCATCCAAGTGTCGAAGTCCTCGCGCCGGTCCGTGCCGAAGGCGTGCACGCCCATCTGCCGCTCCAGCGCCATGCCCAGCGAGGCGCACTGCGGGTTGTCATGGGCGCTGTAGGGCGCGCGCGCGAGCAGTTCCACCGTGAGGCCAGGGGCAGGGGCCGCTGAAATTCCGTGATAGACGATGGACTGCACGGCCCGGATCATGGCACTTTTTTGCAAAGGAGCTTCGTGTGAAGACCATAGGCCTGATCGGTGGCATGAGCTGGGAATCCACTGCCGAGTACTACCGCCTCATGAACCAGGAGGTGCGCACCCGCCTGGGTCCGCTGCGCTCGGCGCAGCTGCTCATCCACAGCGTGGACTTCGGCCCCATCGCCCAGGCCCAGCACGAAGGCCGCTGGGACGACGCGGGCGAGCTGCTGGCCGGCAGCGCACGCCGCCTGCATGCCGCAGGCGCCGACGCCATCGTGCTGTGCACGAACACCATGCACAAGCTGGCCGGCACCATCGCCGCCGCCACGCCCCTGCCGTTCCTGCACATTGCCGCGCCCGTGGGCGAGGCGGCACGCCAGTGCGGCCTGCGCAGGCTGGGCCTGTTGGCCACTGCCTTCACCATGGAGCAGCCCTTTCTGAAGGACAAGCTTGCGCAGGACCACGGCCTGCAGGTCGTCACCCCCGACGCGCCCACGCGCGCCGAGGTGCACCGCGTGATCTACGAAGAGCTGTGCCAGGGCATCGTGCGCGACGCCTCGCGCGGCTTCTACCAGCGTGCCATTGCGCAACTGCAGGCGCAGGGCTGCGACGCCATCGTGCTGGGCTGCACCGAGATCTCGCTGCTGGTGCAGCAGGCGCACAGCCCGCTGCCGTTGCTGGACACCACGGCGCTGCACGCTCGTGCGGCCGTGGACTTCGCTCTGGCATAGCGGTGGTTTTCCAGACCTGCCGCAAATTCGGTTAGAATCTGAGGCTCACGGCGCGATAGCAAAGCGGTTATGCCCCGGATTGCAAATCCGGTTAGACCAGTTCGACTCTGGTTCGCGCCTCCAGAATTTTCCAAGTCAGTATTGAAAAGCCTGCTATTTCATCGATAGCGGGCTTTTTTCTTTTGGTCGTCCATCGCCCGTATTGTCCCGGCTTCAGCGGGCTGTTTCTGGGCTAAGAGCCGCTGGCGTGCTGCCGTTCGAGCAATCCCCTGAGAAACCCCCACGGAAAAATCCCGCGGTCGTGCCCGTCGCTGAACACGAACTGCACCCCGTAGGCTCCCACCGGCTGGATGGCTGCCACCTGGACCGCGGCCTCCGGGACCAGCCCGCTCAAACCATTGCCGCGCAATGCCTTGCAGTCGGCGCAAGGGCAGTGGGCGCGCAGCACGGGGTAGGCCACCACCTGCCGCTCCCCGTCCGCCCAGAAGAACTCGAGTGCCGCACGTGCACGGTGGTCGACGATGGAGTCAGGCGCCATGGGGTGTGCCCGACTGCGCTGCGGCAGCGATCTGTGCGATGGCCAGGCGCACGGACTTGCGCACTTCCGGGTCCGGGTCATGCGCCGCCTGTTCCAGCCCGGGCAGCGCTGCGGCATCGCCGATTTCGCCCAGGGCCAGCGCCGCCTCCTTGCGCAGGTTGCTGATACTGTGGCCCAGTGCCGCGAGCAGCGGGGCCACGCTGTCGGCGCTGCGCAAGCGGCCCAGGCTGCGCGCAGCGCGCAGGCGCACCTGCCAGTAAGCATCATCCAGCGCCACCAGCAGGGCGCCGGTGGCCGCCGGCTGCTGCAGCTTGCCCAGCGCGGTGGCCGCTTCCTCGCGCACCTGCCAGCTGGCATCGCGCAGCGCTGTTTCCAGCGCGGCGCGGGCGCCGGCGTCGCCGGCCGCAAAGGAGAGTGCGCCCACGGCCGCACGGCGCACCTCGTCCACGGCGTCGGTCACCGCGAGCGCGGCCAGGGCGGGCAGCGCGGGCGCATGCTTGAGGTAGCCGAGCACGCCGATGGCTTCGCGGCGCAGCGCCACGGCCTCCGCCGTGTCCTGCCCAGGGCCTGGCTCCTGCAGCACCGCCAGCGCAGGCGCGGCGCTCGCCGGCACGCGCAGCTCGCGCAGGGCGCGCAGCACGGCCGCGCGCACCCGCGCAGGCCCTCCATTCGCGTACGGCAGCAGCCATGCCGCGCAGGCTGGGTCTTTCAGCTCGGCCAGGCTGTGGGCGGCGGCCTCACGCACCTGGGCATCGGGGTCGTCGAGCACCTGGGCCAGGCCTTCCACCGCGTCCTGCTGCTCCATGGTTTCCAGCGCCAGCGCGGCCGCGGCGCGCACGGCCGGCGTATCGTCGCGCAGGGCCGCGACCAGCCAGGGCGCATGCGCCTCGTCGGCCAGATCGCCGAGGTCCATCACGGCGATGCGGCGCACCTGTGCATCGGTCGAGGCCAGGCGTTCGGCAAGGGCCTGCAGTTCGGGATCGTCGAGGGTCGAGGGATTCATTGGCGGTGGTCTAGATGGCGAAACGCAGTTGTGCAGCCGTGGGCGCACCCAGCGGCGTGAGGCGTTCCAGCGGCGCGCTGGCCGCCGCATGGGGATGCAGCAGTTGCAGGCATTGCCGCTTGAGCGCGGTGAATTCGGGCGAGGTGACCAGCGAGGGATCGCGCGGCCGCGCGAAGCCGAGCGCGAACTCGGCGACGATGCGGCCCGGCCGTGGCCCCATCACGAGCACCCGGTCGCCCAGGAACAGGGCTTCGTCGATGTCGTGCGTGATGAAGACGATGGTGGTGCGCACGCGCGCCCAGGCATCAAGCAGCTGGCGCTGCATCATGAGCCGGGTCTGGGCGTCGAGCGCGCCGAAGGGCTCGTCCATGAGCATCACGCGCGGACGGTTGATGAGCACGCGCGCAATTTCCGCGCGCTGCTGCATGCCGCCCGACAGTTGCGAGGGGTAGAAGCCCGCGAAGTCGCCGAGGCCGACGACACGCAGCATCTCCTGCGCGCGCGCATGGCGCTCGCGGCGGCCCACGCCCTGCATCTTGAGGCCGAATGCCACGTTGTCCAGCACCTTCTTCCACGGAAACAGGGTGTGGTGCTGGAACACCAGGCCGCGGTCCGGATGCGGTCCGTGCACCGGCTCGCCGTCCACGCGGATGGCACCGCCGGCGGGCGTGAGGTGGCCGGCCAGCGCGCCCAGCAGCGTGGACTTGCCGCAGCCCGAGGGGCCGAGCAGGCAGATGAACTCGCCGGGCTCGGCGTGCAGCGTGATGTCCTGCACGGCATCGAAGGCCTGGGCGCCCTGGCCCAGGCGCACCCGCAGGCCGTCGATGGCGATGCGCCCGGTGCGCACGTCGGCCTTCATGAGCGCTGCTCCTGCAACGCGCGCCAGGGCATCAGCGCCTGGCCGGCGTGGCGCACCAGCGTGCTGCTGCCCATGCCCAGCACACCGATGCACAGCATGCCGACCACGATGTCGGCGTAGTTCTGGATCGTGTAGGACATCCAGGTGTAGTAGCCGATGCCGAACTGGCCCGAGATCATCTCGGCCGTGACCAGGCAGAACCACGCCGTGCCCATGCCGATGGCCAGGCCCGTGATGATGCTGGGCAGTGCCCCGGGCAGCACCACCTCGCGGAACACGGCGAGGCGGCCCGCGCCCAGGCTGCGTGCCGACGCCACGAGGCGCGCATCCACGCCATCCACGCCATGCACCGTGTTGAGCAGCACCGGGAACAGCGCACCGACGAAGGTGATGAACACCATCGACGCCTCCGACGAGGGGAACATGAGGATCGCCAGCGGAATCCATGCCACGGCAGGAATCGGGCGCAGGACTTCCAGCGGCGGCAGCAGCGTGTCTTCGGCCCAGCGGGCGCGCCCGATGGCCAGGCCCAGCGCCACGCCCACCACGGCGGCCAGCCCGAAACCGATGAACACGCGGCGCAGGCTGGCGCCGAGGTGCTGCAGCACCAGCGGCGATTGCACCAGGGCCCAGGCGGACGCGGCCACCTCGCGCGGCGGCGGCACGTTCTGGAAGGTGATGAAACCCAGGTTGATGCGCTGGCCGGTGGCCAGATGCCAGGCGAGCACGCAGGCGAGCAGCGCTGCGATGCGCCAGGCCGCGCGCGGCAGGCCGGCGCGCAGGGGCAGGGAGGTGGAACTGGCCATGGTCGGTCAGGAGCGGTTGGCGCGTGGTGCAGTCAGGTCGGTGGGGCGGGCCGTTAGCCGGCCAGCGCAGCGCGCACGCCGGCAAAGTCCGCCACCTTGCCCCCGTGCCTGGCGGCCCAGGCATCGGCCTGCTCCTTGAGCAGGAAGGCATCGACCTCGCCCTTGGCGCCCAGCACGAACCAGGCATCGGCCGCGAGCAGCTTGTTGCCGCTGTTGCGGTCCTGGGCGTAGACCACGCGGGCCTTCTTGCCGGCCTTTTCCAGCCTGTTCAGGTCACCCAGGGCATTCTCGGGCGAGGCGTAGTGCCGCACCAGCGGTTCGCCGGCCACCCAGACCTGGGCCACGCGGGCCACGTCGGTGATGGGCTTGCCGGTCACGGCGTCCTTGGCCACCAGCGCTGCGCGGGCATAGTTCTTGAGCTGGCGGTCGTAGTCGAGGCCTGCCTCCTTGAAGGCCGTGCGGATGTAGCCGTCCTGGACGAAGGCCTCGGCATCGATGTCGTTGTCGGTGCGCTTGAGCAGGCGCAAGGTCTCCAGCGAGGTCTTCACCGCCTGGCGGTATTCGGGCTTCCAGCTCAGGTCGCGCGTCTGCAGGCCCAGCGGGCCGTGGAACAGGTAGTTGACCTCGGCCTCGATGCCGGTGACCTTGGCGATCAGCTCGCTGTATTTTTCGGGTTCGGCGGCCACCAGGCGATCGGCTTCGAGCGCGGCACGCAGGTAGGCGGCGACGATCTCGGGGTACTTCTTGGCATAGTCCTCATCGACCAGGCTGCCATGGAAAGTGGGCGCATTCGCCTGCGAGCCATCGTAGATCTTGCGTGCGAAGCCGCGGTAGGGGAACAGCTCGGCGAAGGGCACGAAGTCCGCGTGCGCCTCGACCTTGCCGGCCTGCAGCGCCGGGCCTGCCACCTCGGGCGCCTGGGTGGTGATGGTGACATCCTTGAGCGGATCCCAGCCCTGTGCCTGGATGGCGCGCAGCAGCATGCCGTGCGAGGTCGACGCGAAGGGCACCGAGATGGTCCGGCCCTTGAGCTCGGCGAGCGACTGCACCTTGGAATCCTTGGGCACGACGATGCCGTTGCCGCTGCCGGTGGTGCTGCCGGAGAGCACCGTGATGAAGATGCTTTTCTTGCCCGCCTTCTGGAAGGCCGCGCCGTTGAAGCTGCCCGGAAAGTCGGCCATGGAGCCCAGGTCGAGCTTGCCCGCCACCATTTCATTGGTCAGCGGTGCGCCGGAGGTGAAGTTCTTCCACTCGATCTGGTACTGCGCGTCCTTGTACTTGCCGGTGCGTGGCAGGTATTTCTCCAGCAGCTTGAGCTCACGGATCAGCAGGCCACCGGTGGCGCAGTTGATCGTGGTGTCCTGCGTGCCGATGGCGATGCGGATGGTCTCGGCCTGGGCAGCCGGAAAGGCCAGCGCCAGGGCAAGGGTTGCGCCCCACAGGGCCAGGGATCGTGCGTTTCTCATCGTGGTTTCCTCCGGTTGGATAGACAGGGCTGCTGCCTCGAACAGGTTCTCAGCGCAGCAGATACGGGATATCGACCGTGACGGCCCCGGTGGGGCAGTCCTTTTCGCAGGGCATGCAGTACCAGCACTCGTCGAATTTCATGAAGGCCTTGCCTTTGCTGAGATCGATGGCGAGCACGTCGAGCGGGCAGACGTCGACGCAGACGGTGCAGCCCTTGTGGGCAATGCACTTGTCCTCGTCCACGCGCACGGGCACGCTGGTGGGGTTGAAGGCGAGTGGCATGGGGTCTTCTTGGGGTGTTGGGGGTGGTCAGGTCTCGGCCGTTTCACGCGCCGTGGCGGGCACGCGCAGGTGCTGGTAGGCCGACATCTCGTGGGCATCCAGCGGCACGATGTAGGGATCGATCGGCCGCTTGAAGCTCACCATGGCCTCGCCCTGCTTTTGCAGCTGCGTGTGGCAGAACCAGTCGCGGTCGTTGCGCTCGGGGAAGTCCACGCGGTGGTGGTACAGACCCCAGCGGCTCTCGGTGCGGTACAGCGAGGCGCGTGCGGCCATCTCGGCGCAGTCGCGGATGGCGTGCACCTCCATGGCGCGCATCAGCTCATGCGGCCCGGGGGCGCTGAGCTGTTCCAGGTCCTCGTGGATCTGCTCGAAACGCGCCAGCCCGATCTCCATCTTGCGCGTCACCTTGGGCGGCTGCAGGTAGTCGTTGACCATGCGGCGCAGCTTGTATTCGACCTGCGCGGGCGGCAGGCCGCCGCTGCCCCGCAGCAGCGGTGCGGTGACACGCGCATGCTCGCGCGCGACCTGCCCGGCATCGAGGGCGGGCAGGTCGGTCTCTGCGCAATGGCGCGCAGCGCTTTCCCCGGCGAGCCTGCCGTAGACGAAGGCGCCGAGCATGTAGTTGTGCGGCACGCAGGCCAGGTCGCCTGCCGCATGCAGGCCCGCCACGGTGGTGCGCGCGTGTTCGTCCACCCACACCCCCGAGGCCGAGTGGCCGCTGCACAGGCCGATCTCGGAGATGTGCATCTCCACCATCTGCGCGCGGTAGTCGGTGCCGCGCCCGGCATGGAAGCGGCCCCGGCTCGGGCGTTCGTTGGTGTGCAGGATGTGCTCGATGGTGGCGATGGTCTCCTCGGCCAGGTGGTTCAGCTTGAGGAAGACGGGGCCGTTGCCACCCTGGAGTTCGTTGTAGAACTCCATCATCATCTGGCCGCTCCAGTAGTCGCACTCGATGAAGCGATCGCCCTTGTTGTTGGTAGTGTGGCCACCGAAGGGTCCGGTCACGTAGGCGCAGGCAGGGCCGTTGTAGTCCTTGATCAGCGGGTTGATCTGGAAGCACTCGATGCCCGAGAGCTCGGCGCCCGCGTGGTAGGCCATGCTGTAGCCGTCGCCGGCGTTGGTCGGGTTCTCGTAGGTGCCGAAGAGGTAGCCCGAGGCCGGAAGCCCCAGCCGCCCAGCGGCGCCGGTGGCCAGCACCACAGCCTTGGCGCGGACCACGTGGAACTCGGCCGTGCGGCAGTCGAAGGCCATGGCGCCGGCAATGCCGCCGTCGGCCGCCGTGAGCAGGCGCGTCACCACCAGGCGCTGCGTCATTTCCACCCGCGCACGCTTGAGCCGCCGGTAGAGCACGTTCTTGATGTTGTGCCCCTCGGGCATGGGCAGCACGTAGGTGCCCATGTGGTGCACCTTGCGCATCGCGTAGTCGCCGGTATCGTCCTTCTCGAACTTCACGCCCCAGCTGTCGAGCTCTTCGATCATCGCGTAGCTGTTGCGCGCATAGGCCATGACCGTCTTCTGGTTGACGATGCCGTCGTTGGCCGTGGTGATTTCCTTCACATACTGCTCGGGCGTGGCGAAGCCTGGCACCACCGCGTTGTTCAGGCCGTCCATCCCCATCGAGATGGCGCCGCTGCGCTTGACGTTCGCCTTCTCCAGCAAGAGCACTTCGAGCGCGGGATTGGCCTCCTTGGCCTTGACGGCGGCCATCGGGCCGGCCGTGCCGCCGCCGATGACCAGCACGTCCACGGTGCGGGTAATGGTGTTCATGGGGTGGCCTTTGCGGGGTGGTTGCGGTCGGGGGCCGGCGGCGTGCGCGCAATGCGCAGGCGGTGCTGGAAGGCGTCGCCGCGGAAGTACAGGTCTTCGAAATCCAGCGGCGCGCCACTGGCGGTGTGGGTCAGGCGCTCCACATGCAGCACGGCCGTGCCCTCGGGCACGCTCAGCGCCCGCGCCAGGACTTCGTCGGACAGCATGGCCTCGATCTGCAGGTCGGCGTGGCCGAGTGCGATGCCGTAGTCGTTCTCCAGCATCAGGAAGATGTCGCGCCCGGCCAGGTCCGCCTGGCGCAGGCGCTCGCCGATGGCGTGCGGGAGATAGGTCACCTCATAGGACACGGGCGCCCGGTTGAGGTTGCGCACTCGCTTGATCTGCGCCACGGGTGAACCCTGGTCGAGGCCCAGGCGCTGGGCGACGCGCGGTGAGGCGGGCACGGTCTTGTGGCTCGTGACCTGGTTGCGGATCTCGTAGCCCATGCGCACCATGGCCTCGGCGAAGCCTTCGAGCTGGCCCAGGTGCTGGAAGGCCTTGGGCTTGGTGACGAAGGTGCCCTTGCCCGGGATCTTGAAGATCAGGTTCTCGCGCTGCAGGTCGCTCAGCGCCTGGCGCACCGTGATACGGCTGACCTGGAACAGCGCCACCATGTCGCTCTCCGACGGTAGCTGGGCATGGGGCGCGTAGGTGCCATCGAGGATGCGCTCGCGCAAGGTCTCGCGCACCTGCGTATAGAGGGGAACGGGCGAGAAGGCGATCGGTGCGAGGACCTTGGCTGAAGACATTGGCTGACTTGTTATGACCAGTTGGGTTGGGTCTGATGCTAGCCAGCGACGCTTCTTCGGTTAAATAACCAAAACGTGCTTCTATATTTGAAAAATGCTGAGTGTGCGGATGGCCCGCATCGGCATTGGCATCGCGCAGTCCCGCGCGCCATGCCGGTTGTCCAAACCCGTGGCACCGGCCTGGATGTGCGCGGGGTGATCCGCCCCGAACACGTCTCTCTGTCAGGCGGCAGTAGACTTTTGTCAAACCACACCTGGAGTGACTGTGGAACGCTATGTCGCTTTTCTGCGGGGCGTCAGCCCCATGAACTGCAAGATGCCAGAACTCAAGCGCTGCTTCGAGGCGGCTGGCTTTTGCGATGTGAAGACCCTGCTGTCCAGCGGAAACGTGGCCTTTTCTGCAAAGCCCGACATCGTTCCCGTCCTGGAGGGCGCGGCAGAGGCCGCAATGGAGGCGCACCTTGGACGGATTTTTCAAACCATTGTCCGTCCGTCTTCCTTCCTTGGGCGGCTGGTGGGGCGGGAGCCGTTCGCGGATTTCAAGCTTGCCGCCAACGCGAAACCGGTCATTACCTTTCTTCGCAAGCCCTGCGACGCAGAGATCGTGCTTCCGATAGGGCAAGCGCACGCCCGCATCCTCAAGCTCGAGCACACGGAAGTGTTTTCAGCCTATGTTCCCGACGAGAAAGGCGCTGCGCTCGGGGCTCTGCTCGAGAGAAAATTCGGCAAGGCCATCACGACCAGAACGCTGGAAACGGTGCGAAAGTGCGCTGCCTCCTAGCGGTGGTGTGGAGCGAACCGATAAACTAGGCTGTGCTGGCTCCAGGTCCGCGAGGGCGTGGTGCGGGGCCAGTGTGCCACCGGTGTTGACGTCGGCCGGAGACGCTTTGGTCCGCGATGTCGCTCCACACAAGGGTTTCCGGCATGGCCAGATCGAACAAGCGCCTCGTCGAGCAGCCTCCTTCACCTGCCTCCCATTTCGCAGTGCAGGCGTCCGATGGAGTCGCGCTGGACCACCGGGTGGAGACCGCGCGCAGAAGGCGGGAAGAAATGCGTGCGCGCATCCTGGCCGCCACCCAGCGGGTGATGGTGCGGATCCGCGACGATGCCCCGGTGATCGAGGACGTGGTGCGCGAGGCCAAGATTTCCCGCGGGACGTTCTATACCTACTTCGACTCGCTGGACAAGGCCTGTCTGGCGGCCGGCCTCCAGGCGCAGGACCAGATGATGCGGGACATCGACCAGCTCCACAGCTGCCTGAAGGAGCCCTGGGCACGTGCCGCCGTGGGGTTTCGCGTGTTCATGGTCCGTGCCTGGCAGGACCCGCTATGGGCTTCGTTCGTGGTGCGGCTGGACACCTGGCAGTGCGAGTCGCGGCTGGGCAAGAGCATCCTGCGCGATCTGGAGGACGGCAAGGCGGCTGGCTATTTCCACTTCCAGGATGCGATCGCGGCCACCGAGTTCGTGCTGGGCGCTTCCGCCAACACCGTGCAGGCCTGCCGGCGCGGAGTGGCAGACCTGCAGCGGTACATGGAGACTGCACAGCACATGCTGTTCCTCTCGCTGGGTGCCTCGGCGGAGCTGGCCGATCGTGCCGTGGCGTTTTCCCAAAAGCATCTGGAGGCGTGGGAGTCTGGCGAGCTGCAGGCGTGGTTGCCGCTGAAGGCTGACTAGCAGACCGGGCCGGTTGCGCCGCGGCATTCGCTGCAGGCGGTGCTTTCCCGCGCGGGCGCCTGGCCCGCGACACGCATGCTGTCGCCTGGCTGCCGTGCGCCTGCGGCGGATGACAATTCGTCAATTTGACCCAAGGTATCTCTCGATGGTGGCTGCACCGGTCCCTTCGCATACTTCGTGCATTCGCCACGTCGCTTGCTGCGACAGGCTCTGCAAGAGACCGATTCATGAAATTGCTACGACATGGCCCCGCAGGCCAGGAGAAACCCGGTGCCCTGGATGCCGATGGGCAGGCACGCGACCTGTCGCTGCTGGTGGCCGACTTCACCCCCGACTGGCTGGCACCTGAGAAGCTGCAGGCCCTGGCTGCGATCGACCTGGCGCGCATGCCCCTGGTCCCCAAGGGCACGCGGTTCGGCACGCCTGTTGCCGGAACACGCCAGTTCATCGCCATCGGGCTGAACTACCGAAAGCACGCGCTCGAGGCGGGCATGGAGATCCCCAAGGAGCCGGTGATTTTTTCGAAGGCGATCACTTCGCTGTCCGGGCCCGACGACGACGTCACGCTGCCCCCGGGTGCCGAGACCGGTGACTGGGAGATCGAGCTCGGCCTCGTGATCGGCAGCACCGCGCGCCAGGTCGCGGTCGACAGGGCACTGGAGCATGTCGCCGGATACTGCCTCGCCAACGATGTGTCGGAACGCGACTGGCAGACAAAACGCGGGGGCACCTGGAGCAAGGGCAAGAGCTTCGACGGCTTCGGCCCGATCGGGCCCTGGCTCGTGACCCCGGACGAGCTGGAGGGCCTGCAGGGCATCCCGCTGGAGCTGCAGGTCAACGGCCAGGTGCGCCAGCGCAGCAGCACGGCGGACATGATCTTCTCCGTGGCCGAGATCGTCTCTCACCTCAGCCAGTTCATGACCTTGTTGCCAGGCGATGTGGTGATCACCGGCACGCCGGAAGGAGTGGGGCTGGGGACGAAACCGGAACCGGTGTTTCTCCAGCGCGGCGACGTGATGACCCTGAGCGCAGGGCCCCTCGGCACCCAGCGCCAGCGTGTCATCTGAACCAGGAGCAATGCACACCATGTCCACCCCAATTCGCCCGCAGAGCTTCGCGCATGTCGTCTACCGAACCTACCAGTTCCAGCGCATGCTCGACTGGTATGTCGCCGTGTTCAACGGCGAGGTGCAGTACCAGAGCCCGGTGATCGCCTTCGTCACCTACGACCACGAACACCACCGCGTTGCGCTGCTCAACCTGGGGATCATCAAGGGCGAGGGCGAGTCCGGTGCGCGCTCTCCACGTGGCCAGCCCGGCATGGACCACGTCGCCTACGGCTACCGCGATCTGACCGAGCTGCTGGACAAGTACGAGGAGCTCAAGGGCAAAGGTGTGATGCCCTACTGGTGCATCCACCATGGCATCACCATCTCGCTGTACTACGCGGACCCCGACGGCAACCAGATGGAGTTCCAGGCCGATTGCTTTGACGACAACGACGCTGCGAATGCGTTCATGGATGGCCCGCAGTTCGAGACCAATCCGATTGGCGTCGAGTTCGACCCCGAGGAACTCCTGGCAAAGCTGCGCGCGGGAGCGCCGGCATCCGACTTTCTGCCCCGGCGTGTGCAGCTTCCGGTGTCGGACATCCGCGGATCGCTGATGGGCTGACGCCGAGCCACCGATTTCTCTTCTCTCTTCGTTCGCTGCCACGCGCCTGCGGTCTTGCCGGGGCAGCGGTGGCTGAGGGCGCACTGCGCCATTGACTGGACCCCCATGAAGCCCCTTCCATTGGCATCGGCCCTGTGCCGGGTCCTCCTGTTCGCCGGCATGGCGGCCTGCTCGGCCCCTGCGCTGGCGCAGGACACCTATCCTTCGCGCCCGATCACCCTTGTCGTGCCGTTTGCCGCCGGTGGTGCTGCCGATACGGCACTGCGGGCTTTCCTGCCCGCGCTGCAGCGCAGCCTGGGCCAAACCGTGGTGGTCTCCAACCGGGCGGGCGCTGGCGGTGCCATCGGTGCCACGGCCGTGGCCAACAGCAAGGCCGACGGCTACACGCTGCTGTTCACCTTCTCGACCCTGGCCACCCTGCCCGAGCAGGCGATCGTGAACCGGCAGACGCCGCCGTTCACGCTCGAGCAACTGCTTCCCGTGGCGCGCATCACATCGGACCCGGTGGCCATCGTAGTCCGTGCCGACAGTCCCTACCGCTCGGCGGCCGAATTGATCGCGGCGGCCAAGGCGAAGCCCGGTGAAGTCACCTACGCCTCCAGCGGGAACTACGGCCCGAGCCACATTCCCGCCGCCATCCTGGCCGATGCGGCCGGCGCCAGGTTCAACCACATTCCCTATACCGGTGGCGCGCCCATGATCACCTCCCTGCTGGGCGGCCAGGTGGATTTCGCGGTGTTCAGCCGCTCGCTGATCTCCGCGCAGGTGGAGTCCGGCAAGCTCCGCTACCTGGCGAGCTACGGCACGGAGCGGTGGACCAGGGCCCCTGTTCCCGCGTCGTTGGCAGAGGCGGGCCTGCGCATCGACTATGTCAACTGGCTTGGCGTCTTTGCGCCCTCGCAGACCGCGCCCGAGGTCGTGCGGCGCCTGCAACAGGCACTGCGCGCGGCTGCCGCGGACGCGCCCTTCGCTGACATCTACAGCAAGAGCGGCGGCATGGTCGCCTATCTGGATGGGCCGGATTTCCAGCAGTACTGGTCTGCCGAGATCCAGCAGGCCAGGGACATCATCCGCAAGATCGGCAAGGTCGAATGAAGCACGCCCGCACCGGCTGACGCCCGTGCTGTCGCACCACCCCCCAACCATTTCAGGAAATCCATGCAAGCCATCGACGTCGCCATCCTCGTGGGCAGTCTGCGCCGCGAATCCATCAACCGCAAGCTGGCCGACGCGCTCGTGCGCCTCGCCCCGGAGAATCTCCGGTTTCGCCATGTCGCGCTCGACGAGTTGCCGATGTACAACGGTGATCTGGAGGCCAACCGGCCCGAAGCGGTGAACCACTTCACACGCGAGTGCGCACGGGCAGATGCCTTTTTGTTCGTGATGCCGGAGTTCAACCGGTCGCTGCCCGCAGTGCTCAAGAATGCCATCGACTGGGGTTCCAAGCCGATGGATCGCAACGTGTGGCGCGACAAGCCGGTGGCCATGACGGGCACGTCGCCGGGTGCCATCGGCACCGCTGTCGGGCAGCAGCACCTGCGCCAGATCCTGGGCATCCTGGGCTCCAGCGTGCTGGGCGGAGAGGCCTATGTGTCTTTCAAGCCAGGATTGATCGACGCGGCCGGGGACATTGCCGTCGAGGACACGCGGGTGTTTCTGGCTGCCTACATGCAGCGGTTTTCGGCATTCGCCGCCAGGTTGGTCCCATGAACACCCATCCCCCTGTGGCCGCGGCAGACGCGCTCGACGAGGCGGCCTGCACGCGCCTGTGCATTGACTTCGCCAACCACATCGATGCGCGCCGGTACGGCGCGTGGCTCGACCTGTTCACCGAGGATGGGGTGCTCGACCGCATGGGTACGCGGATGTGCGGCCATGCCGAGCTGAAGCGCTTCCTGGATGCGCGGCCGGCCACGGTGGCGACCTGCCATCTGTGCACCAACATCCGCGTGGAGCGGGCATCGCCCGACGAGGCCACCGGCTTTTGCTATGTGCTGTTTTTCAGCGGCGTGGCGGACCAGCCGGGCGCGCCCGCCACGGCAGCAGGTGCGCCGTCCGTCGTGATCTACCGCGACCGTTACCGGCGCACGGCAGCCGGCTGGCGCATTGCCGAACGCCGCATCGAGATGGCGATGAAGCCCTGACCCCCTGCGTTCCGTTTCCCATGGAGTGATGACAGACATGCTGTTCATGCTGTACTGCACCGATGCGCCCAACCAGTCGGAACGCCGGGCGGCGCTGCGGCCCCAGCACAAGGCCCAGGTCGCCAAGGTGGCAGACCAGCTGGCGCTTGCAGGCCCGATATTCGCCGAGGATGGCGTCACCATGATCGGCAGCCTGGTCGTCGCCGACTTCCCGGACCGCGAAGCGCTGGACGCCTGGCTGCGCGACGAGCCGTATACGCAGCAGGGCGTCTACGGACAGGTTTCCATCCACCCGTTTCTCAATGTGTGGCCGCAGAAGGCGGGGGCGCCGCCGCGTGATCTGGGGCGCATCACCGCGTTCGCGCGCTGACGTGCCCCTCTTGATGGCAGGCGGCTACTCTGCGCAGGTAAATGACGCAGCCAGATTCACGTCGCCCGTGCCTTTGTACTTTGGCCACAGGGGATGGTCGCAAAGGGGCCGGGTCCGCCCGGGGACCCCTGTGGCGTCGGTGGTGATCTGGTTGCCGGGGGCGGTGCCGCTTTCAACCCAGCGCTCCAGGGCCGTCACCGAGTCCCAGGTGGCATTGAAGGCCGTGCTCACCGCATGCCCGAGGCCGGGGACCTCGTAGTAGCGAGCGAAGCTGCGCACGCGCTCCGGGCCCATCTGGCTCTGAAGACGGCGGTAGTAGTCCTCCGTGGCGCGTGAACTGACCAGCACGTCGGCCAGACCGTGCGCCAGCAGGAGTTTTCCTCCCTTCGCTGCGAAGGCTGAGATGTCGGTTGCGGTGTCCAGCTGGCGGCTGAGCTCGCTGATGCGGGGGGCCCAGGGACCGGGGTTCTCGGGGTCCAGCAGCAGCGAGTTGAAGCTGGCGTCGCGCGTCACCGAGTACTTGATCCACTGGTCCACCAGCACGCTGATGTAGGGGGCTGTGCGGGGCACGGGCATGGCCGGCGCGGTGGTGCCCAGCGCGAGGAAGGTCACCGTGGGTTGCACGGGAGACGGGTTGGACGCGATGCCCAGGTCCGCACCCCAGACGTTGTAGCCCGGGTAGCGTGTTTCGCCGCTGGCCAGCGGAAAATGGAAGACCGTGTCGGTGTTTATCACCTTGAGCGCGCGGATCTGCGCGTCGGACAGGCAGTTGTCACCGGTATCGGCGCCACCTGCGCAGCGCAGTGGCGCACCGCCCGCCGTGGCCAGCACCGGGTCGAAGCTGGCATTGCATTGCCTCTGGTTGCTGATCAGCCCGTCCTGGATGCCGTCGAGCGCGTCGCAGGCCTCCATGGCGGCCTTGTAGACGAGTGCCCGCTTGGGCACATTGGGGTAGGCGCCCGGCTGGGCCAGGGCGATGTTGCTGCGATGCCCACCCAGCAGTGCCGCCGCGTCGTTCCACGCCGGGTACCAGGCAATGGCACCGTCCCAGTCGGCTGGCCAGCGCTGGATGGCGGCGAGCGCTTCGCGGCCGCCCGTGGAACCCCCTGCAAAGTACGATTTCTGTGGATGGGCGGCGTAGCGCGCCTTGACGATGTGCATGGCCGCGTCGCGCGTCTTCTTCAGCGCATCGCCGCCAAAATTGCGCACGGCTTCGTCGTTCAGGCCCCAGGTCCCGTCCTGCGATCCGTAGGCGTTGGCCTGGTGGCCCGAGTCACTGGCGAACGTGGCATAGCCGCGGCCCAGAGGTGTCGGCTGGTCCAGGGGGCCGTTGGAGACATTGCCCCGCACGTTGGGAACCGAGCCGTTGAAGCCGCCGCCGCCAAACATCATGGCCTTGTTGTTCCAGGCCATGGGCAGCGCCACGTTCAAGCGGATGTCGGGTGCCGCGGCGTCGACAGGGCCGATGCGTGCGGTGACCAGGCAATGGGCCGGTACCGTGGCGACGCCGCTGCCGCTCGCTTCGACTGGAGTGGCGGTGAGCACGCTGCCGCCCGATGTGGGCAGTTGGATGGCGGATGCCGGGATGGCCAGCCCCGCCAGCTTGTCGCAGGCCAGGGGTGCCGGCGCAGCGTCCGCCGAGCCATTGCCGCCGCAGGCAATCACCGCCGCGCTGGCGAGGGCCAGCACAGCCCACCGTCCGGGGGTATTGAGCGCATAGAACTGTCTCATGCTTGTCTCCTTGTGTTTTTGGATGGAATGCCGGGCAGCGCCTAGGGCCGCCGCCCGAGACGAGTCTCGATGGGCCAGACAGCCAGGGCAATGTGCGCGCCAGACACCTGGGATGCTCGGCACATATGCGCTGCCCACGGTGTCGGGCGCCGGGCCGCCGTCAGACAGCGGTGGCGACCTGCGCTTGCAAGCCCGCCTTGGCGAGTTCGTGCCGGTACTGCTCCCATCCCGAGGCGGGGACCATTTCCTGCGCACGGGACTGCACCTGCGGCAGCCTGCTGCGCACCACCTCGGCGGCGTCGGGGCCGCCGCTGACATGGATGCCTTGGGTCATGGTGATGTGGGCGCTTTCGAAGCTGCCGGCGCCTGCCAGCAGGATCATGCGGGTGGGCGCATCGTCGGCCACCAGAGCGATCAGCCCCGGGCTGACCCGTTCGGGCGCCAGGCTGTCCAATGCGTCCTGCGGCAGCACGCCATGCGTCATCCCGGTGGCGGCGCTGGGCGCCAGGCAGTTGACCCGGATGCCGTGGCGTTCCCCCTCCAGCGCAAGAGTCTGCATGAGGCCGACCAGCGCCATCTTTGCCGCGCCGTAGTTGGCCTGCCCGAAGTTGCCATACAGCCCCGAAGACGAGGTCGTCATGACGATGCGGCCATGGTCTTGCGCCCGCATGAGCTCCCACACCGCGCGGGTGCAGTGCACGGCCCCCATGAGGTGCACTTCCACCACCAGGCGAAAGTCATCCAGCGACATCTTGGCGAACGACTTGTCGCGCAGGATGCCCGCGTTGTTCACCAGAATGTCGATCCGCCCCCACAGGCCGGCCGCCTTGTCGACCATGGCCTGCACCTGCTCCGGCTGGGTCACATCGGCGCCGTCCACCATGGCCTCGCCCCCGGACTGTAGGATCTCCGCGACCACGCGCTGGGCCGGGGAGCCGGTGCGCTCGGCACCCAGGTCGTTGACGACCACGCGTGCGCCATGGCGCGCCAGTTCCAGCGCGTGCGAGCGCCCCAGGCCACCGCCGGCTCCGGTCACGATGGCCACTTTGTTGTGCAACAGCTTGCTCATTGATGTTCCTCTCGCTTCGTTCAGATGAATCAGGTTTCTTCAGGGGCGCACGCGCTCAGATGGCCGTCGCGCTCGCGCCTTTGAGGCCGAGCATGGTCCGCGCCTCGGCGGGGCTGGCCACTTCCAGGGACAGCTCCTGCAGGATGCGCCGGATCTTGTGCACCTGGTCCGCGCAGGAGGTGGCCAGTTGCCCCTTGCCCAGGTACAGGCTGTCCTCCAGCCCCACCCGCACGTTGCCGCCCATGGCCGCCCCGATGGTGAGCAGCGGCATCTGGTGGCGCCCGGCGCCCAGCACCGAGAAGCGGTAGCCGTTGCGGCCGAACAGCCGGTCGGCCGTGGACTTCATCACGTACAGGTTCTCCGGGTCGGGCCCCAGCCCACCCAGGATGCCGAAGATGGCCTGGATGAACAAAGGCCCCTTCACCAGCCCTTCGTCCACGAAGTGGGCCAGGTTGTGCAGGTGGCCCACGTCATAGCACTCGAATTCGAAGCGGGTGCCGCAGTCCTCGCCCAGCACCTTCAGGATGTGCTTGATGTCGCGGAACGTGTTGCGAAAGATCAGGTCTTCCATGCCCTCGATGTAGGGCTTTTCCCAGCCATGGCGCCACTCGGAGATCTTGCGCGCTGCGGGGTGGATCGAGAAGTTCATGGAGCCCATGTTGAGCGAGCACATCTCCGGCTGGGCGAGCAGCGGATAGGCCAGCCGCTCCTGCAGCGTCATGCGCGTGCTGCCTCCGGTGGTGATGTTGATGACCGCATCCGTGGCGGCCTTGATGCGCGGCACGAACTGCGCGAACACGGCGGGGTCGGCGGTGGGGCTGCCGTCGGCGGGGTTGCGCGCATGCAGGTGCAGGATGGCCGCGCCAGCTTCGGCGGCGTCGATGGCTTGCCGGGCGATCTCATCGGGTGTCAGCGGCAGGTAGGGGGACATGCTGGGTGTGTGCACCGAGCCTGTCACGGCGCTGGAGATGATGACTTTGTTCAGGTGGTTGTCCATGGCGTTGCTCGGATAACGGGTCGCAAGGAGAGGTGGGGAAAGGAAACAGGGGGCGCAGGGCGCGCTCACACGGCCAGCCAGTCGGCCAGCAACTGCGCGTCGGACGACAGCTCTGCGGGCGTGCCTTCGAAGACGATGCGGCCATGTCCCATCACGCAGACGCGCGTGGACACCTTCAGGGCAATGGCCAGCTTCTGCTCGACCAGCACGACCGAGACACCGCGCCGGTGCATGTCGCGGATGCACTCGCCCACGGCGGTGACGATCTTGGGCGCCAGGCCCTCCGTGGGTTCGTCGACCAGCAGCACCAGCGGATTTCCCAGCAGCGACCGGCAGATCGTCAGCATCTGCTGCTCACCGCCCGAGAGGCTGGCCGCCTTGGTGTTGCGCCGCTCCTTCAGGCGCGGGAAGTAGTCGAACATCTGCCCGACCGTCCACTGCACTGCGCCCGGCACGGCGGGCTGTTCACCCATGTGCAGGTTTTCGTCCACGGTCAGGTTGCCGAAGACCTCGCGCTCCTCGGGTACGTAGCCCAGGCCTGCGCGGCAGATGGTGAATGGGCGCTGGCCCGTGATGTCGCGCCCCTGCAGGCGCACGGTGCCCGTAGTGGGGGGCACCAGTCCCATCAGCGCCTTCATGGTGGTGGAGCGGCCCGAGCCGTTGCGGCCCAGCAGGCTGACCACTTCATTGCGGCGCACGTCGAATGAGACGCCGTGCAGGATGTGGCTCTTGCCATAGTGCGCATGCAGCTGGTCCACGCCCAAAAGCGTTGCGTCCGGGCTCATGCCAGCACCTCCTCGCCGAGGTAGGCTTCCTTCACCGCGGCGTTGTCCCGGATCTCGTCGGGGGTGCCCGTGGCGATGACCTGGCCGTAGACCAGCACGCTGATGCGGTCGCTGATCGAGAAGACCACCTGCATGTCGTGCTCGACGATGAAGAGCGCGCGGCCCTGGGTCACCTCGCAGATCAGCTGCGCGGTGTAGTCGGTTTCCTCGTTGGACATGCCCGCCATGGGCTCGTCCAGCAGGATGACCTGGGGGTCCGAGGCCAGGGTCATGGCGATCTCGAGAGAGCGCTGCTCCGAGTACGAGAGTTCTGCCGCCATCATCCGTGCGCGTGACTGCAGGCGCACCCGTTCCAGCAGGTGTTCGGTCTGCTCGCGCACGCGCACGACGCTGTCGATGAATTTCCAGAACGTGTACTGCAGGCCATGCGAGCGCATGACGGCCAGCCGCAGGTTTTCGAACACCGTCAGCTTGGGAAAGATGTTGGTGATCTGGAACGAGCGTGACAGGCCCAGGCGGTTGATCTCCTGGGGCGCCTTGCCCTGGATCTGCGCGCCGTCGAACACGATCTCGCCCGAGGTCGGTGTGAGGTTGCCCGAGATCAGGTGGAACAGGGTGGATTTTCCCGCACCGTTGGGGCCGATGAGCGCATGGCGCTCTCGGGGCCGCAGGTCCAGGTCCACGCCCCGGATAATCTCGGTCGGGCCGAAGGACTTCTTGAGGCCCCGAAGGGAGAGAATGGAGTCGGTCATGCGGGCTCCTGTGTGCGGGTGGTGATGGTGGAAGGTGCGGTGGCCGGGGTCGCGGGCGATGCAGCGGGGCTGTCGCCGCCCTGGCGCTCGTCCTGCAGCGTCCGCAGCTGCCTGCTGGCGACACAGGCGAGCGCAACGCCTGCGGCCAGCAGCGCGAGCGGCACCAGCCAGGTGGTCAAGGCCAGGGGCACCCAATCCACGCCGAAGAGCGGGATGGCTGGCCAGGGCGCCGAGGGATCGGTGCCGAGCGAGGCACGGTAGTCGCGTGAGAACACGCGGCGAAGCATCTCCACCACGAAGGCCGTGCCACTGCCAAGCAGGACCGTCGCAGCTGTGAAGAGTGCGACCACGGGCGCGAGCCGCAACGGGCCGACCCTGCGCCACAGCAACACCGATCCGCTCGCGAGCCCTGCCAGCCCCTGCGGCATGAACATCATGACCACCACGAAGACAATGCCCTGGTAGAGCAGCCAGGACTGGGTCAGGTCCGACACCGCGTAGCCGAAGAACGTCATCAGTGCCGCTCCCAGCGCCGGCCCGAGGAAGGTACCCACGCCACCGATATAGGTGTTGAGCACGGCCGCCGCTGAGAGCGTGCTCTCGAACAGCACGTAGTTTGCCGCTTCGTTGTTGATGACCTGCAGGCCGCCCGCGATGCCCGAGAACATGGCCGACACCGTGAACACCAGAACGCTGAGCCGGTGCACGTCGTAGCCCAGGAAGGCCAGCCGGTGGCGGTTCTCGCGCAGGCCCAGGGCCAGCCGGCCTACGGGGGTGCGGGTGTACAGGTACAGCAGCAGCAGGGAGAGCAGCACCCAGGCCAGCGTCAGGTAGTACACCTCGGCGGTGGAGCCGAAGCTGAGACCCAAGGAGGGCATGCGCATGCTGGAAACGCCGGCCTCGCCGCCGAAGACACCCTTGATGTGCGGAGCGATGGAGTGCAGCAGCTCTGCGATCGCCAGGGTGATCATGGCGAAGTAGGTGCCCGTGCGCTGGGTGGAGAACCAGCCCGCGATCACGCCCACCGCCAGCCCTCCCAGTGCGCCGGCCAGCGGCAGCAGCGGGGTCGGGACAATGCCGGCGCCCCCGACCGCGTTCATGGCGTGGACCGTGGCGAAAGCACCCACGCCGAAGTAGGCCGCGTGGCCGAACGACAGCATGCCGGCCTGGCCGCACACCACGTTGTAGGCCGAGGCGAACAGCGCCGCGATCAGCATCTGGATGGCTGCGTTGAGCAGGCCCGCGGACAGCAGGGAGGGCAGGCCCGCCAGGATGGCGGCGCCCAGGCACAGGCTGCCAAGCAGGAGATGGCGTGTGGTCATGGCATCAGGCCTTTTCACCCAGGAGACCGGAGGGGCGCACCAGCAGCACGAGCAGCATGAGTGCGAAGGGCAGGGTGGCGGCAAGGCTGGAAAGCTTGAGCGTGAGCAGCCCGCCCACGCCCTCGGCCCAGCCGCGGACGCCGAACACCGCCAGCAGGTCGGCCAGGCTGGCATCGATGGCCACCGCGAGCGAGGTGATGACGCCGATGAGAAGCGAGGCCAGCATGGCGCCCCCGAGCGAGCCCAGGCCGCCCACCACCACCACCACGAAGACCATCACGCCCAGCTCCAGGGCCATGTTGGGATTGGTGGTGTAGAAGGCGCCGGCCACCGCGCCGGCCAGGCCGGCCAGGGCCGCCCCCACGCCGAACACACCCATGAACACCAGGGGAACGTTGTGCCCCAGCGCTTCGGCCATGCGCGGCCGGTAGATGGCCGAGCGCACGACGATGCCCACCCGGGTGCGTGTGAGCAGCAGGTAGATCACCACGAACATGGCCACCGCCACCGCCCCCATGAACACCCGGTAGGCGGGATAGCTGGCCGCGCCGATGGAGAACGCCGCGAAGTCCAGCCCGTGGGGAAGGCGGTAGTTGACCGGGAAATTGCCGAAGAACAGCTTGATCAGCTCGGCAATGATGAAGGACAGGCCGAAAGTGAGCAGCAGCTCATGGGCATGGCCGTGGTGGTGCACGCGGCGCAGAAAGTACTTCTCCACCCCCACGCCCACCAGTCCGACCAGTACGGTGGCTGCAACCAGGGCCAGGGCGAAGCCCAGCACGTCGGTGAGGGCGTAGGCAAAGTACGCACCCAGCATGTAGAACGATGCGTGCGCGAAGTTGAGCACGCCCATCATCCCGAAGATGAGCGTGAGGCCGGCAGAGACCATGAACAGCAGCAGGCCGTAGATGGTTCCGTTCAGCAACGAAACGATGAGGGTGTCCATAGGAGTGTGTGGTTCGCGAGGAAAAAGGCGGACGAGCGACAACCCGCGGCGGGCCGTGGGGCCGCCGGGATCTCGTGGGACGCAAACAGCGAGGGGAGACGTGGCGCCCCGCGCGGGGCGCCTGCCCATCAGGAGGGGCGTTGCATCTTGCAGCTGGCCTGGGCCGGCGTAGCCGCTTCCTGGGCCGAGAACAGCTTCACCGGCTTGAAGCCCATGTCGGTGTTGTCCACCTTGTAGCGGGCCTCCTTGGAGACCGTAGAAACGACCAGGGGCAGCAGGGCCTGGTGGTCGTCCGCCCGCATGCTGATCTCGCCGTTCGGTGTCGAGATCTTCGTGGTCTCCAGTGCGCGAGCGAAGGCGTTCACGTTGAACTTGCCACCTTCGGGTTTCACGCGGCCCAGGGCATCGCCCACCATCAGCAGACCGAACACGGTCTGCGGGTCGGTGGCTACAGGCGCGCTGCCGGTCCTGGTGCGGTAGTCGTTGACGAACTTCTCACCCTCGGCCCCGCCGGCCTCGGCATTGAAGGTGTGCGCGATGAAGTGGCCGACGGCCAGGTCCCCGGCATTGGCGATGTTGCCTGGCTGGTCCAGGAAGATGGTGCCAAAGCGTGTCTTGAGGCCGGCGGCGCGCGTGGCCTTCATCAACAGCAGCAGGTCGTTGGACCAGTTGCCCGTAATCACGGTGTCGGCCTTGGCCGCCCCGATCTTGGCCACATAGGGGGCAAAGTCCTGGATGCGGTTGACGTCGTGCAGTGTTTTCTCGACCACTTCGTAGCCGCCCGGCGCTGCGTTGTCGACCGTGGCCTTCTCCATGTCCTGGCCCCAGGAGTAGTTCTGGTTGATCGCATAGACACGGCTGCCCAGGGCGCCTGCCGACTTCATCGCCTGCACGAGTGCCTTGGTGCGCACCTGGGCGTTGCCGCTGAACCGGAAATGGTGGAAGTGGCACTTTTCTCCGGTGAGTTCGAGCGCCTCGGCCCCGACGTTCAGGTAGACGATCTCCTTGCCCGGGTTGCGCAGGTTGTGCTTGCGCACGTCCTCGGTGAGCTGCCCGCCCACGGCGGACGAGGCCCCCTGCACGATGAGGTGCACGCCATCGGAAATCGCGGTCTTGAGCTTGTCGGCTGCGCCGGTGGGGCCACCCTGGTTGTCGTACTCCACCAGCTGGACGGGCTGGCCGTTCCAGCCGCCCAGGGCATTGATGCGGTCCACGGCATAGCGGGCCGCCGTCCGGTACATCAGGCCCGAAGCTGCCTGCGGACCCGAGAGCGTCTCGATCACGCCGATCTTGACGTTCTGTGCGGATGCGGTGCCGCTGGCCAACACGCCGGCCGCGGCAATGGCGGCAGCGCCGAGGGTGTGGTTGATCATCTTCATACGGTCTCCTTTTGTTGATATGGGCGTACCGGCAGCAGGTGCCTTACAGGTACTCGAGATTTCCGTCCACGCTGATCGCCTGGCCGGTGATGTTGCGGGCCGCAGGCGAGCTCAGGAACAGGGCGGTGGCCGCCACGTCCTGCGGTGTGACCATGCGGCGCAGCGAAATCTTGCGCAGGTATTCCTCGCGCATCGCATCCACGCTGATCCCGGCGCTGGAGGCTCTGGCTGCAATCACCCCCTCCATGCGCTCGCCCTCGACGGTGCCGGGCAAGATGGCGTTGACGCGCACCCCCGCAGGGCCGAGCTCGATGGCCAGCGACTTCATCAGGCCCACCACGCCCCACTTGGTCGAGGCATAGGGCGTGCGCAGGGCATAGCCCAGGCGTCCTGCCACCGAGCTCATGGCGACGATGCCGGGGCTGTGGGTGGACTTGCGCAGCAGCGGCACGGCGCGCCGCGCGAAGAGGAACTGGCTGTTCAGGTTCACGTCCACCGTGCGCTCCCACTGGTGGGCGCTGAGGTCTTCGATGGGACCCGTGGGGCCGGCGATGCCTGCGTTGTTGACCAGCACGTCCAGCCCGCCCATGCTGCCCAGCATGTCCTCGAAGACCAGGTCCACATCGCGTTCGACCGATGCATCGGCGACGCTGGCGGTGATGCCTGGCATGTCCGTGACCAGCCGGTCGATGGCGGAGCGATCAATGTCGCAGATGTGTACATGCGCGCCGGCTTCGCTGAAGGCGCGGGCGACGGCTGCCCCGATGCCGCTGGCGCCGGCGGTCACCAGTACGCGCAGGCCCGGTGCTGGGACCAGAGAATTCAGGATGCTCATAGGACAGGAAGCGGTTGTATTGCGGTGATTGCCGCCCAGCGCCTGCTGGCTCCGGCGAAGTGGTTGGTGGGGACGGGCTGGTGTTGCCCGCCTAGTGACCGAACTGTCCTGGAATGCGGGGGAGATATCTATGTGGGTTGCGCACATTCACGGCAGGGGTTGAATGTGCGCGAACCACTTGGTAGAAACCCGCGATCGCCATGAAAAAGCGCTGCGGGTGGTTCGCCGAAGGCCCACACTCAAGGCTTGCTGGCGCCAATCGGTGCGCGCCACACGCTTTTGTCCAGCCCGTTGGAGAACCCGCGCATGACCCGTGCCGCAGACCTTGTCGAGACCGATGCGAGCGAGCGCATCAGTGAGGAGCTGATCCAGCTGCTGCACCGCGCCGGCTCCTCCGAGGAGCTTGCGGCCTGCCTGGCGCGCGTGGAGTCGCTTCCCGACGCAACGGCCCGCAAGCCAGACCTTCTGGAGCTGGTGCGCATGGCGATGGCCATTCGCAACCGCCTGGACGTGCAGCACCAGCGCGAGAGCGGGATGCTGGCCGTCATCGAGTCCGCGCGCGACCTCTCCAGCCGCCTGGACCTGCCCGAGCTGCTGGCCACGGTGGTGTCGCGGGCCCGCCGGCTCCTGGGGTCGCAGGTGGCTTGGCTGTCGGCCTACGACGCGGGCCTGGACGCCTTTCACGTGCTGACGGCCGATGGCGCGTTGTCGCGCGGCACCGGTGAGATGCTGGCGGGGCGCGACCTGGGTATCGTGAGTGTGGTGGTCCAGACCCGGCTGCCCTTCACCACCGCCGACTACCTGCATGACACCCGCTTCCCCCACGACCCGCAGCTGGACGTGACGTTTCGGGAGGAGGGCATTGCCGCGGTGGTCGGGGTGCCGCTGCTGTGGGAGGACGAGGTCATCGGCCTGCTCTTCGTGGCCGACCGGTACCACCGGACGCATACCGCGCACAACATCTCCATCCTCAGCACCCTGGCGACGCATGCGGCCGTGGCCATCAAGAACGCCATGGCGTTCGAGCAGACCCATGCGGCGCTGCGCAGTGCCGAGATGGCCCATGCGCAACTGGAGCGACATGCCCTGAGCGTGCAGGCTGCGGCCGAGGCGCATGACCAGATGACCACGCTGCTGGCCAAGGGCGCCACGCTGGCCACCATCTGCCAGTCGGTCGCGCAGATCATGGAGGGCGAGGTGCTGGTGCTCGACGAGGTCGGCCAGACCATCGGTCGGGGCGCAGCCGAGGGCTACCAGGGCCAGGGTGCCGGTGCGTACCGACCCCATGGAGAGCACAGCGACGCTCTGTCACGTGCGCTGGGTGACAGCCGCCGCATCGGTCGCTCGGTGGTGGCCTACGAAGCGCTGGGCGAGACCTGCCGCCTCATCACGGTGATCGGTGGCAACGATGTACTCGGAACGATGCTGCTGTTCAGCGGGGCGGCGCTGGATGAAGTGGCGATACGCACGTATGAGCGATGCGCGAGCATCGTGGGCATCGTGCTGCTGTCGCGAGAGCGCGCGGAGGCCTCGCAAAGCCGTGATCTGTCCAGCCTGCTGCGCAGCCTGCTGTCACCCCGCCAGGACGACCTTCACCTGCTCGGCGACCGTGCCGGGCGGTTCGGGGTGGACCTGTCGCGGCCCACGTCCCTGCTGTTGCTGGAAACACGCGCCCCCGAGACCGGGTACCTGGCACGGTGGCTGCGCTCCGCGCAGGTGCTGCCGCACATCCTCTTCGATGAAATCGATGGCGTGCTGACCGTGCTGTGTGCCACGACCCGCGCGGACGATGTCCGGCGCACCATCGACAGCGCGGCACGGCAGCATTTCGGGGCGGGCTTCCTCGGAGTGGTCTCTCGCCCCATCGCGCAGCCTTCGGAGATCCCCGCACTCCACTCGTCGCTGCGCCGTGCGCTTCCGGTGATGGCCCGCGTGGGCATGCGCGGAGTGATCATCGGCCAGAACGAGATGGCGCTGTACTCCACGCTGTTCGAGACGCATGACCAGGCAAGCCTGCATGCCTATCTCCAGAGCACCATCGGCGCCCTCGTCGCCTATGACGCAAAGCGGGGCTCGGAGCTGGTGGCCACGCTGCTGGCCTACTTTGATTGCAACCAGAACGCCAAGGCCGCAGCCGAGCGGCTGGGCATCCATGTGAACACCATCCGGCAGAGGCTGGCGACCGCGGAAGGACTGGCCGGGCACTGGGGCAACGCGCTGCGTGCGCTGGAGATCCATGTGTCCTTGAGGCTCTGGGTCCTCAGTGGGCGCACGCAGGCCTGACCTGCGCGGGCAGTGCAGGGCAGGGCTTCGCCGCAGGGCGAGCACCGCACCTGCCGCAAGCCGGTGCGATGGTGGTGAGCACGCGGGCTGGCGGCCCCTCAGCCCCAGGACAGCGCCGAGAGATCGTTGGCAAAGATCGGCGCGTCCTTCCACAGCCCGCGCAGGTTGCGCGCCGCCACGGTGATGAACTGCGGCTGGTAGAGGTAGGTGTGCACCGCGTCCTCGGCCAGCAGCCGCTGGGCGTCGCCCAGGTAGCGCTGGCGGTCCGCCGTGCGCAGGCTGCTCTTGGTCTTCTCGAAGATCTCGTTGAACTTGGCCGACTGGTAGCCCCAGTAGTACTCGGGCTTGGTGTAGTTCACCAGGTCGAAGGGCTCCACATGCAGGATCAGGGTGAGGTCGTAGTTCTTCTGGCCATAGGTTCCGCTGATCCACTGCGCCCATTCGACGTTCTGGATCTTGGCGATGATCCCGATCTTGGCGAGCTGGGCCGCGATCAGCTCGCCGCCCTGGCGCGCGTAGGGCGGCGGGGGCAGCACGAAGCTCAGTTCCAGCGGCGTCTTGACGCCGGCTTCCGCCAGCAGGCGCTTGGCCTTCTCGATGTCGAAGGGGTTCACGCCCGTGGTGTCCACGTAGCCGGGCGCGCCGGGCACATAGTGGCTTCCGATCGGTACGCCACGGCCATCCACGGCAGCGGCGATGACGGCCTTGCGGTCGATGGCCGATGCAATGGCCCGGCGCACGCGGACATCGTCCAGCGGCTTCCTGGCGTTGTTGAGGGCCAGGATGGTCTTGCCGCGCGAGGCATTGAAGACCACCTGGAAGCGCTTGTCCCGCTCGAACTGCGGCAGGGTGCGCGATACGGACGCGTGCGGAAACAGGTCCACGTCACCCGCCAGCAGGGAGGTGGTCTGCGCGGCCGGCTCGGAGATGAAGCGGAAGGTCACGCGCGGGATCTGCACTGCGTTGGCATCGCGCCAGCCCGCCCATTTGGTCAGCGCGATCAGCGAGCCCTTGTTCCAGGCGCCCAACTGGTAGGGGCCCGTGCCCACGGGACGGGTTTCGTTGGTGTCTGCGGTCTTGGGCTCGACGATGATGGCCGTGGCTTGCCCCAGCAGGAACAGCAGGTCGGGCTCGATGTCCTTGTTGAGCACGACCACGGTGTGCTCGTCGACCACGCGCGTCGTGAGGCCGCTGAAGAGGCGCCGGTCCTTGTTGGTGCTCTTCTCGCCGCCCGCGCGGTCGAACGAGAACTTCACGGCCTGCGCATTGAAGGGCTCTCCATTGTGGAACCTGATGCCCTTGCGCAGCCTGAAGGTGGTGGTCTTCAGATCGGGCGACACCTCCCAGCTCTCGGCCAGCAGGGGGTTGACGCTGCCGTCGGACTGGATCTTGGTGAGCGTCTCGAAGATGTTGTAGAGCACCACTTCGGCGATCTCCGCGCCCGCCTTGGCGGTCGGATCGAGCCCTGTGGGCTCCAGCGTCAGGCCGATCACGAGGCTGTCTTTCTTCTTCTGCGCAAATGCGCGGGGCACGGCCATTGGGGTTGCGGCGGCTGCGGCGCCACTGGCCAGCAAGGTACGGCGTTTCAACAAGTTGGATTCCTGGGGAAGAGGAGATGTTCGATGTCGGGAATGCGCCACTGCACAAAGAATGCAAGGGCACGCAAGTGCGCCGCATCATCTGCGAGGGGCGGGGCGCCGTGCAACCAGATGCTTATGACCGAATCGTCCATGAGCACGCATGCGGGCCCATGGCGATCGGTTGCCCCCTGGAGCGCCGTGGCGGAACGCAGGTTTTCCACCTTTGCTTCCTCGGAATGGGTCTAAGAAGAAGAATCGTTGTGCCCCTTGCCGGCGTGGCGATCCGGCCGGGGGCGCATTGCCTACACCGCGCCCCGGTTCCGTAGTAGCATGGAAGCGCCGCAGCACCAGCGGCTTCCTCCCTCGTGACCATCACGAGTTCAAGCCCGCCTCCATACGGGCTTTTTTCCGTGCGGTGCAGGGCGGATCGGGCAGGCTGCCGACCTGCGGCCTGTACCGTGAGCGAGGCTCCGGGCAGGCCTGCGCAGGTCGGATGCAAAAAATTTTGGTGCCGAAGTTTGCAAGCCCAAAAAATGGCGCTATAATTTGAGTCTTGCTGATGCAGACTGACGGTAACGACAGTAGTTCAGTGAAATGCGGGAATAGCTCAGTTGGTAGAGCGCAACCTTGCCAAGGTTGAGGTCGAGAGTTCGAGACTCTTTTCCCGCTCCAGATTCAAAAAGGGAAGCTTAGGCTTCCCTTTTTTCTTGGCGTTGCAATGCGCACCCGTGAGGGACGGCTTTGTGACCGGATGCGACAGGGCATTGCACACCCGCACGGCCCACGCTACGCTGCAGCGCAGGTCCGTACCGCGTACGCACCCCGCTGGCAGCCGGCGCCCCGATGGTGAAATTGGTAGACACTGCGGACTTAAAATCCGCCGCTTTCCTGAAAAGGGGCGTGCCGGTTCGACCCCGGCTCGGGGCACCAGATAACGGGTTGTAGCTATCAATTGCATAGCTTTCCTTTCCACCAGTCACTTGGCGGGCCTCCCCGCCTGGCCGCTGTCCACCCTGGCTCGCGCACAATGCATGCGGGACCACCCAGGAGTTGCGATGCCCCGCCCCCCGTACCTGTCGACGATCATCGCCCTGTGGCTCTCCTTCGGTGGGGCGGTGTGTGCGCAGGCTGCACCCGACGAGGTGCTGCTGGGCGGCCCCAAGGGCTATCCCCGTGGTGCCAGCGGGCCCCAGGTGCAGCACCTGGTCGGCACGGAGCGGCCGGAGAACCTGGTGGACTCCTTCAGCGGCGGGCTGGAAAAGCTGCTGCCCCACCGCACCGTGCGAAAAGGGGTGTCCGCCTCGCTGCTTGCACGCGCCGAGACGCCGCAGGCGTTCACCTACCTGCACGAGGGCCGGCGCCTGGGCGTCGAGGACTACCTTGCACGCCAGCGGGTGACGGGCCTGCTGGTCATCAAGGATGGCACGGTGGTGCTGGAGCGCTACCAGTACGGGCGCTCGGAAACCACGCGCTTCCTGTCGGCGTCGATGGCCAAGTCCATCGTCGGGCTGCTGGTGGGCATTGCGGTGGAAGAAGGGCGGATCGGTTCGATCGACGACCTGGCCCGGCAGTATGTCCCGGCCCTGGCGGGCCATCCGTATGGCGAGACGTCCATCAAGGACCTGCTGCAGATGTCCTCGGGCGTGGGCTTCGCGGAACAGTACGATGGCCGGGACGACCTGGCCGCGCTGATCCGTGACACCATCGAGCAGCAGTCTGCCGGTGCGGCAGCGGCGCTGCTGCCGTACGCCGAGCGGCGCGCGCCGGCCGGCCGCATGTTCTATTACTCTTCGGCCGACACCCAGGTGCTGGGCCTGGTGCTGCGTGCCGCCACCGGCATGCCGGTGGCCGACTACCTGGGCACGCGCATCTGGCAGCCCATGGGGGCGGAGGACGATGCCAGCTACCTCATCGACGCGGCCGGCCAGGAGGCGACCTTCGCCTTCCTGCATGCCAGGCTGCGCGACTTTGGCCGGCTGGGCATGCTGGCGGCCAACGGCGGTCGCGCCAACGGCCGGCAGATCGTGCCGGCCGCCTGGCTGCAACGCGCCACCGGGGCGGCCGCGCCGCATGCACAGCCGTTCATCGCCAGCTCCTACTTCGGCTATGGCTACCAGGTCTGGGTGTTTCCCGGCGAACAGCGGCGGTTTGCATTCATCGGCGTGCGTGGCCAGGTGATCTTCGTGGACCCGGCCCTGGGCCTGGTCCTGGTGCAGACCGCTGTCTGGAAGACGGCGGGTGACCGGGCGGCCCGTGCCGAGTTGCTGGCCTTGTGGCGCGGCATCGTCGAGCACTACGGTCAGTGGTAGTGGCGGGGGCCGGGCCTCGGCAGGCCCCGGCAGGCACCTGCTACTGCTTGGTGAGACCGAGCTTGCGGATGGTCTCACCCCACTGGTCGTAGGTGGTGCGCGTGAGCGCCGCCAGCGCGGCCGGGCTCGACGACTCGGCCTCGTAGGCGCCCTGGCGGAAGAAGTCGCGCGTGGCCGGCATGGCCAGCACCTGGGCCAGCGCGGCGTTGAGCCGCTCGAGCACCGGTGCGGGCATGCGGGCCGGCCCGTAGAAGCCGAGCCAGCTCGCCATGTCGATGCCGCTCACGCCCTGTTCGCCCATGGTGGGCACGTCGGGCAGCAGGGGGCTGCGTTGGGGAGCGGCCACGGCCAGCATGCGCACCTTGCCGGTGGCGGTGTTCTGGATGGCATTGGGCGCCGCGTCGAAGTAGAACTGCACGCGCCCCGCAAGGAAGTCCTTGGCCGCGTCGGCGCCGCCCTTGTAGGGCACGTGCACCGCATCCAGCCCGGCCTGGCGCACGAAGGCCTCGCCGTAGATGTGCGAGGAGGTGCCGGTGCCGAAGGAGGCATAGCCGATCTTGCCCGGGTTGGCCTTGATGTAGTCGACCAGCTCGCGCACCGTGCGTGCGGGCACGCTCGCATGCACGGTCAGCACCAGGGGCCCGCGCGCGCCCAGCGATATCGGCGTGAGGTCCTTGAACGGGTCGTAGCGCACGCTGGCCAGCGTCTGCGGGTTCTGCGCCACCACGGAGGAGGGCGCATACATCATGGTGTAGCCGTCGGGTGCGGCGCGGATCACCTCCTCGGTCGCCAGGATGAAGCTCGCGCCCGGCCGGTTTTCCACGATCACTGGTGTCTGCAGCACCTCGCCGAGTTTGGTGGCGACAAAGCGGGCCTGTGCGTCCGAGGCGCCGCCCGCCGCCAGGCCAAGCACGATGCGGATGGTGCGGCCCTTGGCGGGAAAGGGCTCGGCGCCCAGCGCGCCCAGCGGTGCCAGTGTCGTGCCGAGCGCGCCCAGCGCCAGCCCGGTGGCAAAGCGCCGGCGGCACAGGTGGAGTGGCATGCCGCTCATTGCTTGGCCAACCCGACCTGCTGCACCATCGCGCCCCATTGCTCGTACGTGGTGCGGGTGATGCTGGCGAACTCCTGCGGCGTGGTGCTGCCGGCCTCGTAGCCGCCGTTGCGGTAGAAGTCGCGCACCTGCGGCATGGCCAGCACCTGGGCCAGCGCGGTGTTGAGCCTGTCGACCACGGGCTGCGGCATGCGCGCCGGCCCGTAGAAGCCCAGCCAGCTGGGCAGGTCGAGCCCGGCATAGCCCTGCTCGGCGAAGGTGGGCACCTCAGGCAACGCGGAGATGCGTGCATTGGCCGCCACGGCCAGGATCTTCACCTTGCCCGTGCCCGCCGTGATGATCGCTGACGAGGCCGAGTCGAACATGTACTGCACGCGCCCGCCGATCAGGTCCTTGGCCGCGTCCGAGCCGCCCTTGTAGGGGATGTGCACCGCGTCGATGCCGGTCTTCTTCACGAAGGCCTCGCCGTAGATGTGCGACGAGGTGCCTGCGCCAAACGAGGCATAGCTGACCTTTCCGGGGTTGGCCTTCACGTAGGCGACCAGTTCCTTCACGTTGCTCACCGGCACGCTGGTGCTCAGCGACAGCACCAGCGGCCCGCGCCCGCCCATCGAGATGGCCGTGAAGTCCTTGAACGGGTCGTAGGGGACCTGGGCGAAGGTGTGCGGATTCTGCGCCATCGTGGACGAGGGTGCGTACATCAGCGTGTAGCCGTCGGCCGGCGCGCGCGCCACCTCACTGGCAGCCAGCATGGTGCTGGCACCGGGCCGGTTGTCGACGATGACGCTGGTGCCCAGCACCTCGCCCAGCTTCTGCGCCACGATGCGCGCCTGTGCATCGGTGCCCCCGCCCGCGGTGAAGCCCACCACGATGCGGATGGGCTTGCCGCCGCGTGCCGGAAAGTCCTGTGCCCGGGCCAGCGGCGCAAGGCCCCAGAAGGCCGCTGCGCCCGCGGCCAGGCCGAAGGCACGGCGGGTGCCGTGAAGTCGCTTCATCGATGTCTCCTTGGTTGTTGTTTGTATTTTGGTCTTTGAAATCATAAAAAGTCCATACAAGCCAGGGAAAACCCTGAAATCATGGCTTTTTATTTTGACAAAATGGAAAATGAAATCATAATTCAACGAAATCGACCACCCAAGGCAGTTATCCATGAAAACAGTCGTCCGTACCGACGAGCGCATCCTGACCTCCGACATCTTCGATCGCGACAGCCGCACGAAGCGGCCTGACCATGGCAGCTGGGCCGAGCCCGGCAAGAACATTCCGGTCTACCACCGCTGCGGCGTGCTGGTGGTCGGTGGCGGGCCCTCGGGCACCGCGGCGGCCGCTGCGGCTGCGCGGGCCGGCGCCGATGTGGCGCTGCTCGAGCGCTACAACCACCTGGGCGGCCTGTCCACCGGCGGCCTGGTGATCTGGATCGACCGCATGACCGACTGGGAGGGCCAGCTCGTGATCCGCGGCTTCGCCGAAGAGCTGTTCGAACGCCTGCCCGCCGACGCCATCGCCGGCCCGGTGCGCGAGGACTGGGGTTCGCAGGACGCGGCCAAGGCCGCACACTGGTCACAGCGCACGGCCGCCTACCACGGCGTGGTCACCTGGTCGCCGACCATCGACCCGGAGCGCCTGAAGCTGCTGAGCCAGGAGATCGTGCTGGAGCGCAAGGTCAAGCTCATCTACCACTCGTGGGCCGCCATCCCCATCGTGCAGGACGGCGCCGTCAAGGGCGTGGTGTTCGAGAGCAAGGAAGGCCGCATGGCCATCATGGCCGACGTGGTGGTGGACGCCACCGGCGACGGCGACCTGTTCGCCCGCGCTGGCGCGGCCTTCGTCAACGACATCGAAGAGGCCGACGTGCACCACTGCATGAACACCTCGTGGCTGTTCGGCGGCGTGGACATGAACCGCTGGATCGAATTCAAGGCCGGCCAGCCCGAGGCCTTCTCCGGCTTCATGGCGCGCGGGCGCGAGCAGCTCGGCCTGTTCGAGCGGCCCTTCGTCTCCTGGCGCAACGACGTGGCCCTTTTCATGGGGCCGCGCCAGTCGGGCTACTCGGCGCTGGACGTGGACGACCTCACCGCCGTGGAGGTGCGCTCGCACCGCGCCATGGCCGCGCACCTCGACTACTTTCGCGCCCATGCGCCAGGGTTCGAGGACGCCTTCCTGATGCTCAGCGCGCCGCAGATTGGCGTGCGCCATGCGCGGCGCCTGACCGGTGTGGGCGCGGTGTTGCGCAGCCAGTGGCCCGACGGCGTGGCACTGCCCGACGAGGTGGGCGTGACGCCCGCGGTGTCGCCCAAGTTCCCGAACATCTCCATCCCCTACGGCGCGCTGGTGCCGCAGCAGCTCGACGGCCTGCTGGCCTGTGGCCGCCACATCTCGTGCGACCGCAATTCGCACGGCTTCATGCGCGAGATTCCGCAGTGCTGGATCACCGGCCAGGCCGCGGGCGTAGCGGCGGCCCTGGCCTCGCAGGGCGGTGTCCAGCCGCGGGCGGTGGACGTGGCGGCGCTGCAGTCCGCGCTGCTGGCACAGGGCGTGTACCTGCGCCCTGGTGCCGGGCAGGGCGTGCAGGACCTTCAGGCGCCCGTGGCGGCCGAAGCCAGTGCGTGAGTGATTTGCCGTGCACCTGACCGATTCTCTTTCGCCAGCCTCTACAGTGCAGAGTCTTGCAAAGGGTTCTTCCATGTCCACTGACAAAAACGACACCTCCCTGTCTGCCGCCGACTCCGCCGATGCGCGTGGCGACCGGTCCGACACCGTGAGCGCGCTGGAGCGCGGCATTTCGGTGCTGCGCTGCTTCAGCGAAGAGCGCCCGGTGCTCGGCCATGCCGACATCGCGCGCATGACCGGCATCCCGCGGCCCACCATCAACCGGCTGGTCGCCACCTTGCTCTCGCTGGGCATGCTCAAGGCCGCGCAGGCGAGTGACCGCTTCATGCTCGGGCCGGGCGTGGTGTCGCTGTCGCGCGTGTTCCTGGGCAGCCTGGATGTGCGCGCCGCCGCTCGGCCCAGCATGCAGGCCATGGCGGAAGAGGTGGGTGCCTCGGTCTACCTGGCCATCCGCGACGGCATGGAGATGGTGCTGATCGAGGCCTGCCGGCCGCGCTCGTCGATGCTCTCGGCGAGGCTGGACGTGGGCTCGCGTGCGCCCCTGGCCAACTCGGCCCTGGGCCGGGCCTACCTGTCGGCCCTGCCCGAGGCGCAGCGCAACCAGCTGGTCGACTCGATGCGCCTGCTGCGCGGGCCCGAGTGGGACAGCATTGCGCCTGGCATGAACCGCGCCATCGGCGAAGCCCGGCGGCTGGGCTACTGCCTGTCGCTCGGTGAGTTCCACCGCGAGATCAATTCGGTGTCGGTGCCCCTCATAGGGCCTGACGGCGAGGTGATGGCGCTCAACGGCGGCGGTGCGGGCTTCGTCTTCACCGAAGAACGCCTGCGCAACGAACTGGCACCGCGCCTGCACGACATCGCGCTGACCATTGCGCGCGACATCGGGGGCCATGTGCCCACCCCTTTGCCGGGATAGCCCGGCACCCCACGACAACAAAAGAACGGAGACACAGGCCATGTACCTGAGCGATGAAGAACAAGCCATGATGGACGGCCGCGACGGGCCGGCCCTGCAGAAGGCGATGGACCTGCTGGTGCGCTACGGCGAGGCGCTGGGGGCAGAGCGGCTGGTGGAGACACGCAACGTCTGCGCCAGCATCACCTCGACCACGCCCTTCCAGCGCGATTTCGCGCTCGCCAAGGGTGGTGGCATGGACGCGGTGTTCTCCGAATTCAGCCTGGACAGCCAGGAGACCGTGAAGATCCCCAAGTTCAAGGTCTTCACCAGCCACCTGCAACTGGGCTTCGATCCCGGCCAGCCCGAGCGCATGGGCGTGAGCGAGGCGATCGTGAACTTCTACCACCAGAGCGAGCGCCACGCGGCCGGCCTGGGCGCGCAGATCATGAACACCTGCACGCCCTACCAGGTGGGCAACATCCCGACGCGTGGCGAGCACTGCGCATGGATGGAGTCGTCGGCCGTGGTGTACTGCAACTCGGTGCTGGGTGCGCGCACCAACACCGAAGGCCGCGAGAGCACGGGCGCCGCCATGCTCACCGGCCGCATTCCCTACTGGGGTTACCACCTGGACGAGAACCGCCTCGCCACGCACGTGGTGGAGCTCGACGTCGAGGTGGAATCGGTGCAGGACTGGGGCCTGCTCGGCTACTTCATGGGCGAGCATGTGCAGGAGCGCGTGCCCGTGGTGCACCGCAAGGGCGGCATCGGCAGGGTGCCCAACCTGCCGCGGCTCAAGCACTTCGGTGCAGCGGCGTCGTCTTCAGGCGGCGTGGAGATGTACCACATCGTCGGCGTCACGCCCGAGGCGTTGACGCTGGAGCAGGCCCTGGGCGGCCGCAAGCCGATGCAGGTGCTGCGCTACGGCGAGGCCGAGCGCCGTGCCACCTACGAAAAGATCAACGCCACCGGCAAGGATGCCGAGGTGCAGTACGTCATGCTGGGCTGCCCGCACTACACCATCGAGCAGATCTGGGAGGCCGCGCAGCTCATCGAGGGCCGCAGGATCCACCCCGATTGCGAGCTGTGGATCTTCACGCCGCGCGCCATCAAGTCGCTGGCCGACCGCAATGGGTACACGAAGATCATCGAGGATGCGGGCGGCATCCTCATGACCGACAGCTGCTCGGCCATGAGCCGTGCCGTGCCCAAGGGCACGAAGACCGTGGCGCTCGACTCGGCCAAGCAGGCGCACTACCTGCCCGCCATCCTGGGCGTGCAGGCGTGGTTCGGCAGCACGGCCGAATGCATCGACGCGGCCTGCACCGGCCGCTGGAACGGAGGACAGGCATGAGCGATGCAGTCGTCACTGATACAACCATCGTGATCCGCGGCCGCAAGGTGGTGGGCGGCGTGGCCGAGGGCGAGGCCCTGGTCACCCGCGACCGCATCTCGGGCTGGGGCGGCATCGATCCGCGCACCGGCACCGTCGTTGAGACCCGGCACGAACTGCGCGGCCAGAGCTTCGCGGGCAAGGTGCTGGTGTTCCCCGGGGCCAAGGGCTCCTCGGGCTGGTCGGCCATGTTCCACATGACGCGGCTCATGAACGTGGCGCCCGCGGCCTTTCTGTTCAACGAGATGACGACCAAGATGGCGCTGGGCGCCGTGGTCACGCACGCGCCATCGATGACCGACTTCGAGCGCGACCCGCTCGAGTGCATCGCCACCGGCGACTGGGTGCGCGTGGACGCCGACCGTGGCGTGATCGAGATCAGCAAGAAAAACCTGTCCGGAGACCGCCCATGACCCGCCCCCTGCGCAGCAACTTCCCGCGCGGCTCCTACCTCTGGTCGGTGCGCAACGCGCATTGGCGAGCGCTTGGCATCCCCGAAGAGGATTGCGAGAAGCCCAAGATCGCCATCGTCAACAGCTCCTCGGAGCTGGCCGCCTGCTTCAGCCACCTGGACCAGGTGGCGGCGGAGATCAAGACCGCCATCCGTGCGGCGGGCGGCGTTCCCTTCGAGATCCGCACGGCGGCGCCCAGCGACTTCATCACCGGCGCGGGCGCGCGCGGCGCCTACATGCTCGGCGCGCGCGACCTGGTGACCAACGACATCGAGGTTGCGGTCGAGGGCGCGCAGCTCGACGGCATGGTCTGCCTCACGTCCTGCGACAAGACCGTGCCGGGCCAGCTCATGGCGGCGGCGCGGCTGAACATTCCCACCTTGCTCGTGCCCTGCGGCTACCAGCCCAGCGGCGAGTACCGCGGCAAGCACATGGACATCGAGGAGGTGTTCATCGGCGCCATGCACGCGGTGACCGGCCACCTGCCGGTGGAAGAGCTGGTGGGCATGAGCCGCGAGGCGATCCGCGGGCCGGGCGTGTGCTCGGGCCTGGGCACGGCCAACTCCATGCACATCGTGTGCGAGGCGCTCGGCCTGGCCCTGCCCGGCAGCGCGCCGGTGGCGGCGCTGAGCGCCAAGATGATGGCCGACGTGCGCGCGGCCGGTGCACGCATCGTGCAGATGGTGCTCGATGACCTCAAGCCACGCGACATCCTCACCCCCGGTGCCTTTGCCAATGCGGTGCGCGCGGTGCTGTCCGTCGGCGGCTCGCTCAACACCGCCAAGCACCTGCAGGCCGTGGCGACCGAAGGGGAGTGCGGGGTCGACGTGTACGGGCTGTTCGAGAGCCTGGGCCCGACCACACCGGTGCTGGCCGGCGTGCGGCCCATCGGCCACCATTCCATCGAAGCCTTCGAGGCCGCGGGCGGTTGCCGCGCGCTCATGAAGCAACTCGCGCCCCTGCTCGATACCAGCGCGCTCACCGTGACGGGTGGCACGGTAGCCGACAACCTGCGCGGTACCGAAGTGGCCGATGCCGAGGTGATCCGCCCCATCGGCAACCCCGTGGCGCCGCTGCCGGCCATCGTGCTGCTGCGCGGCAACCTGGCGCCCGAGTCGGGCCTCATCAAGACCGGCATCGTGGAGCGCAAGGTGCGCCGCTTCACCGGACCGGCCGTGTGCTTCTGGACTTCGGACGCGGCCATCGCGGCGCTCAAGAACGGCGAGATCGTGCCCGGCCAGGTGGTGGTGATGCGCGGTGCCGGTGCCTGCGGTGGCCCGGCCATGGGCGGCGGTGCATCGCGCGTGGTCTTTGCGGTCGACGGTGCGGGCCTGGGCGACCAGGTCGCGATCCTGACCGACGGCCACCTCTCGGGCCTGGTCTGCAAGGGCCTGGTCGTTGCCGAGGTCTCGCCCGAGGCAGCGTTGGGCGGGCCGCTCGGCCTGGTGCGCGATGGCGACGTGATCACCATCGACCTCGATGCACGGCGCCTCGATATTGCGCTGACCGACGCCGAACTGCAGGCGCGCCGCGCCGACTGGCAGGCGCCTGCACCGGCGTTCGACACCGGCTGGCTGCAGCAGTACCGGCGCAACGTGAGCCCCCTGTCCAAGGGTGCGGTGCTGGTGCGCACCGAGCTGTCCGGCTAAGCCCTTTTTCCCCGGCTTTTCGCCAACCGGTGCGGACCCGAGTCCGCCCCCGGTGGCGCAGCCATGCGCGATTGTCGAGTGAGTGAGTTGTTCAACCAGAGAAGAAAGAAGCAGGAGACAAAACCATGAAGATGAAAAAACCACTGTGGATCTGTTCGGCCATTGCACTGGCCTGTGGCGCGGCGCACGCGCAATCGAGTGTCACCCTGTTCGGCGTGGTGGACCTGGGGGTCCAGTACACCAAGGGCGGGGGCAATGGCTCGGTGCGGGCGCTGTCCAACGGCGGGCTCTCGACCAGCCGCATCGGCTTTCGCGGCACCGAGGACCTGGGCGGCGGCCTGCGCGCGGGCTTCTGGCTCGAAGGCAGCCTGAATCCCGACAGCGGCACCGGCCGGGCCAGCAACACCAACAACCAGACCACGGGCGCGACCACGGCCGGGCCGCTCACCTTCGACCGCATGTCCTATGTGAGCCTGTCGCACGACAGTTTCGGCGAGGTTCGCCTGGGCCGCGACTTCATTCCCACGCACTACAACAGCATCTATTTCGACCCCTTCAACGCCAACGGCGTGGCGCGGGCCGGCAACCTCACCTTTGCAGGCGTGGGCACCGGGCCCTTGCCCACCGCCATTACCGGCAGCAACACGGTTAGCTACTGGCTGCCGGGCAAGCTCGGCGGCCTCTACGGCATGGCGATGGCGGGTACCGGAGAGAACGATTCCAGCGTGGCGAACAGCGACGACGGCAACTTCGCGGGAGCGCGCCTGGGCTATGCCTCGGGCCCCTTCGACATCGCGGCGGCTGTCACGCGCACGCAGTTCAGCAGCACCGCCGCCATCGGCAACTACACGCATGCCAACATCGGCGGTACCTGGGATGCGGGCTTTGCCAAATTCTTCGTGCTCTACAACCGCGTGGCGGTGAAGCTCGCAGCCGGTTCCGTGCGCAAGAACACGGCCGAGATCGGCGCGCACATCCCGGCGGGTGAGGTGGGTCGCATCCGGCTGAGCTATGCCATCCTGGACGACCGCAGCGACAGCGGCCTGCGCACCGCCGGGGGCCTGGCACGCAGCGGCGACGACGCGCGCCAGCTCGGCGCCGGCTACGTGCACAACCTGTCCAAGCGCACCGCGCTCTACGGCACCTGGGCACGGATCTCGAACAAGGGCGAGGCGCGCTACGTGGTCAGCGGTGGTGCGGCACCGGCCGGCGGGCGCAGTTCGTCGGGCTGGGAGTTCGGCGTGCGCCACCTCTTCTGAGAAAGGGGCCGCACATGCGACGCAGACACCTCATCACCCTGGCGGCCGGCGCAGCACTGCCGGCGGTGCAGGCCTTCGGGGCCGAGTCCTTTCCGGACAAGCCCCTGCGCCTGATCGTGGGCTTTGCCCCCGGCGGCGGTGCCGACGCCCTCACGCGCATCATCGCGGAGGGGCTGTCCAAGCAGCTCGGCCAGCAGGTGATCGTGGAAAACCGCCCCGGCGCCGACGGCGTGCTGGCGGCCCAGGCCACCTCGTCCGCCCGGCCGGATGGCTATACGCTGCTGATGGGCACCAACACCGCCATGGTGGCGGCACCCACGCTGCGGCCCACGCCGCCCTACGATCCGTTCAAGGCCTTCACGCCCATCAGCTCGGCCGGGCAGTTCTCGATGTTCCTGGTGGTGCCGGCCAGCCTGCCGGCCAGGAGTGTGGGCGAGCTGCTGGCCCTGGTCGCGGCCAAACCCGGCGCCTACAACTCGGCATCGAGCAACAGCGCCTCCGAACTGGCCATGCTGCAGCTGCTGGGTGAGCAGCGCAAGGTGGTCAACGCGCGCTACAAGGGCGACATGCAGGCCATGACCGATCTGCTGGGCGGGCAGATCCACATGATGTTCACCACCGGCACGCTGGCGCCGGGCTTCGTGAAGGAGGGGCGCATCCGCGCGCTGGCCACGCTGCTGCCCCAGCGCAGCGGCCTGTTGCCCGATGTGCCCACGGGCGCCGAGCTCGGGCTGGGCACGCTCACCATCACGCCGTGGGCGGGCTTCTTCGGGCCGCCGGGGCTGCCCAAGGCCATTGCCGACAAGCTGTCGCAGGAGCTGCAGAACACCCTGAAGCGGCCCGAGGTGCAGGCGCAACTGGTGCAGCAGGGCTTCGAGGGCTACGGCATGAACCCGGCGAAGTTCGCCGAGTTCTTCCGCACGCAGTACGACGCGTTCGGCGCCACCGTGCGCCAGCACAACGTGAAGTTCGAGTAACCCGCACGGCCCTGTGCCGTGCAAGCGGACGGGTTACAGCCCGGCGGCACCCGCGGCAGCAGCCTCGGGCCCCTCGGTGGGCCTGGCGAGCGGCAGCCGGACGCTGGCGACCAGGCCCGGGCCATGCGGCGCCGGGTCCAGCGCCAGCCGCCCGCCCATCAGCTGCGCGTAGCGCGCCACGATGGACAGCCCCAGCCCCGCACCCTGGCCCAGGCGCATGCCCTGGTCGCCCTGTGCCCAGCGCTGCAGCAGCCGCTGGGCCAGGGCGGCATCCACCCCGGGGCCGTTGTCGATCACGCCCAGCACGGCATGCCCGTCCTGCACCTGCAGCGCCACGGTGATGCGCGGTGGATGGCCGCGCCCGTAGCGCAGTGCGTTGTCCAGCAGGTTGTTCAGGATCCCTTCGACGAGGGCGGCGCTCGCGCGCACCTCCACCGCCTGCTCCAGGCCTTCGGCACCGAGGTCCACGCCCAGGGCGTCTGCGCGCGGCAGAAAGCGCAGCAGCACATCGCGCACCTGGGTGGAAAGATCCATGGGCTGCAGCGCCAGCGCAATGCCGCCCTCGGCCGCACGCGCCAGTGCGAGCAACTGGTCGACCGTGCGGCTTGCACGCTGTTCGGACGCGCGGATGCCTTCGAGCTCGCTGCGCCAGACGGCGGGGTCGTCCTGCGCCAGCGCGTGCGCGGCCTGTGCGCGGATGCCTGCCAGCGGCGTGCGCAGCTCGTGCGCCACATTGCCGGCGAACTCGCGCTGGGCATGCAGGCTGTGCTGCACCCGCGCCAGCAGGCCATCCAGGGCTTCCCCCAGGCGCTGCACATCGCTGCTGTCCGCCCGCTGCGTCAGTGCCTGGGGCAGGGGCTGCAGGTCGGCCGCGTCGCGTTGGTCCACCGCATCCTGCAGTGCGGTCAACGGCCGCAGGTCGCGCTCGATGCCGCGCAGAAGCCACGACCCCAGCACCACCAGCAGCCACAGCTGGGCCAGGCCTGAATACACCAGCAGCCGGCGCAGCAGGTGCGTGCGCTCGGCCGTGGTCTGCGCCATGACCACCGTGAAGGAGGGCGTTCCCGGGGTGAGCAAGGTCACGCGGCGCAGCTCCAGTCCCTCGCGCGCGAGTTGCGAGAACGCATGGGTGCTGCCGGGGGTGATCGTGCCTGCTGTCAGGTCCCGGTCGCCCGCGATGAAGTTGCCGCCGGGTCCGTACACCGCAAACCACACGGTCTCGCTCTGGTCGAAGCGCAGCAGATCCATCTCGCGCGGCGTCAGCTCCAGCCGCAGCCCGCTGGCTCCCTGGCCATCGCGGTCACGGAGGCCGCCGCCATGCACCAGCGCCGCCAGCGCATGGGCATCGTCCAGCAGGGCCCGGTCGAAAGCCTGGGCCACGAAGTGGTTGCCCACGCCCAGCATCACGGCGCTGCCCAGCCCCCAGATCAAGAGCAGCGACAGCAGCACGCGGCGCCCGATGCGCTGGCGCAGCGCGGGAGGGTGGCGCTGGCTGCTAGCGGGTGCTGCCGGCATCGTCCTCCAGCACATAGCCCAGACCGCGCAGGGTGCGGATGGTGGCGCCGCTGTCCGCGATCTTGCGCCGCAGGCGCGAGAAGGAGGCTTCCAGTGCATTCTCTCCCAGCACCTCGCCCGCGTCCGACAGACGTGCCGAGAGGTCGCCCTTGCTCAGCACGCGGCCGGGGGGCGTCATCAGCTCCCACAGCAGGTCGAATTCGCGTGCGGGCAGTTCCAGCGGCTGCCCTGCAATGCTCACGCGGCGCGCCAGCCGGTCCAGCGCCAGCCGGCCCACGGTGACCAGGTCGGCCGTGCCGCTGGCACGGCGCAGCAGCGCGCGCAGCCGGGCTTCGACCTCCTTGAGCTCATAGGGCTTGCCCAGGTAGTCGTCGGCCCCGGCGTCCAGCCCGGCGATGCGTTCTTCGGTGCTGTCGCGTGCGCTGAGCACCAGCACGGGGGTACGGTCGCCGCGTGCGCGGGCGGCGCGAAGGGCGGTGAGCCCGCTGCCCAGGCCGCTGCGGGCGTGGGCAGCGTGGGGCAGGTTCAGGTCCAGCAGCACGGCATCGAAGGCCTGCACGGCCCACCAGTGCTGTGCATCTTCCACCGTGCAGGCCAGCTCGACGCGGTGGCCCGCGCTTTCCAGGCCCCGGGCCATGGTGCGGCTCAGCACGGGATCGTCTTCCACCAGGAGGAGGCGCATGGGAGGAGGAGGGGCTACGTGGAATTACGCATGGCCGATATCAGCCTGCGATCAGGTTCGATGGGGATAGTCCTCTCCAGCATACCCCAGCCCTGTGCGGCATCGCCAGGCCACCTGGGGTATCCCAAAAATCTTCATGGAGACAAATTTCATGGTCAACCGCAATATGGTCCGGGGCTTCGCCCTGATGGCCCTGGCGCTGGGCTTCGGCGTGCCGTCGATGGGGTATTCGCTGGGCCAGCTCAGCCGTGCCGGCCCGGGGCTGTTTCCGTTCATCGTCAGCTGCATGCTGTTCGCCATCGGGCTTGTCACCGTGGTGCGTGCGCGCCTGGTGGCGCCGGTGCCCATGGATTTCCAGTTCCGCAACATCGCCGTCATCCTCGCCAGCCTGTGCGGCTTCGCGGCCCTGTCGCACTTCGTGAACATGATCGCCGGCATCGTCTTCCTGGTGTTCTGCTCGGGCTTCGCCGGCACCTCGTACTCGGTGGTGCGCAACCTCAAGATTGCGGCGGTGCTGGTGGGCATCGCCTTCATGTTCCAGAAGCTTCTGGGCGTCAACCTGCCACTCTACTGAGGTCGCCATGGACGTTCTCCACAACCTTGCGTTCGGCTTCAGCCACGCACTGACACTGCAGAACCTGATGTTCTGCGCCCTGGGCTGTACGGTGGGCACCCTGGTGGGCCTGCTGCCGGGCCTGGGCCCGCTGGCCACCATCAGCCTGTTGCTGCCGCTGACCTACTCCATCGACACCACCGGCGCGCTGATCATGCTGGCCGGCATCTACTACGGGGCGCAGTACGGCGACAGCGTGAGCGCCATCACCATGAAAATCCCGCACGCCAGCTCCATCGTGGCGTGTATCGACGGGTACCAGATGACCTTGAAGGGCAAGACCGGCCTGGCGCTGTTCACGGCGGGGGTCTCCAGCTTCATCGGCGGCACGGTGGCCATCGTGGTGCTGGCCTTCCTGGCCCCCAGCCTGGGTGAGGTGGCCTTCCTGTTCGGCCCCGCGGACTACTGCGCGCTGATGCTGGTGGGCTTCGTGTGCGTGAGCTTCGTCACCACCGGCAGCCTGCTCAATGGCCTGGCCATGTGCATGGTGGGCGTGCTGCTGGGCTCGATCGGCACCGACGTCAACAGCGGCCTGGCGCGCTTCACCTTCGACATGCCCTTCCTGGCCGACGGCGTGGGCATCGTGAGCATTGCGCTGGGCTGCTTCGGCATCGCCGAGATCACCAAGAACCTGGATGCGCGCGAAGAGCGCTCGCCCTTCAACGGCAAGATCAAGCTGATGCCCACCTGGCCCGAGTTCAAGCGCATCATCCCGAGCGCCCTGCGCGGCAGCGTGGTGGGCTCCATCCTGGGCATCCTGCCCGGCGGCGGCCCGGTGATCGCGCAGTTCGCGGCCTATGCCCTGGACAAGAAGGTCAGCAAGTACAGGCACGAGATCGGCAATGGCTCCATCGAGGGCGTGGCCGGCCAGGCCGCTGCCGACGAGGCTGCCGCGCGCACCAGCTTCATCCCGCTGATGAGCATCGGCATCCCCGAGAACGCGGTGATGGCGCTGATGATGGCCGCATTCATCATCAAGGGCTCCAGCCCGGCCCGAACATGATCGCCGGCCACCCCGAGCTTTTCTGGGGCCTGGTGGCCAGCATGTGGATCGGCAACTGCTTCCTGCTGATCCTGAACGTGCCGCTGGTGCGCTACTGGCTGTCGGTCTTCAAGATCCCGTACAACGTGCTCTTCCCCGCCATCCTGTTCTTCTGCTGCATCGGTACCTACAGCATCAACAACAACCTGGACGACGTGTTCATCACCGTGGCCTTTGGCGCCTTGGGCTACCTCTTCATGCGGCTGGCGATGGACCCCTCGCCGCTGATGCTGGGCTTCATCCTGGGCCCCATGCTGGAGGAGAACTTCCGCCGCTCCATGCTGCTCTCGCGCGGCAGCTTCGAGGTGTTCGTGAACCGCCCGATCAGCGGCACGCTGATCGGGCTCATCGTCCTGTTCATCCTGTGGCAGACGGTGTCCTTCTTCCGCCAGCGCGGCAGCGGCGCCAAGAAGCTGGAGGCCGAGCCAGCCGCCGCCTGAGCTGGTGTTGCTGGCTTGCTATGAAGAGAGGGGCTGGCCGCCATGGGGCCAGCCCTTTTTTTTGTGGTGTCCACCGGGCGGGGGATGGGGACCGTTGCGCGGCGCCGCCAGGACATTCCCACTCCGGGGGGGGGCTGGAGCGGTGGCGTCGATTCGGTCCGGCGATCGCTTGCTTAGTGAAGAGCCGTCTGTCTAGGAAAATTCCAGATTGTGAAAAAGCAAGCAAATTTCCTGGCGCGGGCCGGTTCTCTGGATGCCGGCTCCGGCGGTGGCCACGCCGCTCCCTGGCAGGACGGCGCCGCGCAGGTTCCCCGGGACACCCTTGGCGCCATGAGAAAATAGCGCTATCGTGGGGCCGAAAGGATGCGCCAGCGCAAGCACAGGTCCCCATTTTTCCCCAGATCCAGGGCGAGCCAGAGGCATGAGGCTTGCCGATCCCGGCCCCGGGTTCCATTACGATTCGAAAATCATGTCAAGTTACAACGCACCCTTCGAAATCCACGTCCATGGCCAGGTCCAACTGCGCGCCGATGCCAGCTTCGAACAGATCCAGGAGGCCCTGAAGCCCTTGTGGAAATACGCTGGCGCGCGTTCGCTGGCCGATGGCGCTGCCAGCGCCTACGAGGAAGAGCCCGGCATCAAGTTCGACGCCCAGGAGCATCTGCTCCAGATGTGCTGGACGGTGCGCGGCGACGAGGATTTCCGCCAGTCGCTCGACGAGATGTGCATGAGCCTCAACGAGCTCTCCGAACTGGGCGCGGCCATCGAGGTCACGTTCTACGACGCGGACTTCGACGAAGAGGACGACGACGGTGGCGAGGGTGCCGAGTCGCGCGACGACTTCCTGATGCTCTTCGTGGGCCCCACGCCCGCAGCCATCATGCAGGTGCAGCGCGACCTGCTGGTGCAGGACGTGGTGAACATGATGGAGCGCCACTTCGACGGCGCCGAGCTCGGTGGCGTGGTGGCCGAGATCGACAAGCTGTTCAGCCAGCGTTTCGACGCCCTGGTGAATTCGCTGGAGATCGGCAAGCCACCGCGCGGCCCGGGTGGCGGCGGTTCTGGCGGCAGCGGCCATGGTGGCGGTGGCCGCCGTCCGCGCCACCTGCACTGATCGATCCTGCATCTCACCTGCATCCACGGACCCTTCGGGGATGCAGGGAGCGTGACGCATGACGACGATTGCCCCCGCACTGCTGCCCTACCTGCAGTCCTACCCCGCACCCTTGCAGCAGCAGGCGCGCGAGCTGCTCGCCCAGGGGCGCCTGGGTATGGCGTTGCAGAAGAAGTACCCTGCGGCCCACGCCGTACGCAGCGACAAGGCCCTGTACGACTATGCGCAGGAGCTCAAAAACCGCCATCTGCGCAATGCGGGCACCATCAACAAGGTGCTGTTCGACAACAAGATCCACGTGGTGCGGCATGCCCTGGGCCTGCACACCACGGTGTCACGCGTGCAGGGCAACCGGCTTGCAACCAAGCACGAGATCCGCATTGCCGCGATGTTCAAGCAGGGGCCCGACGAGTTCCTGCGCATGATCGTCGTGCACGAACTCGCGCACCTGCGCGAGAAAGACCACGGCAAGGCCTTCTACCAGCTGTGCCAGCACATGGAGCCGCAGTACCACCAGTACGAGTTCGACCTGCGCCTGTACCTCACGCATGTGGAGCACTCGGGCGAGAGGCTCTGGGGTGGCGAACCGGCCTGACTGGCTACTGTGCGCAGGGGCTTGCCCGCTCCCGTGCGCGGGCGGTGCTCAGTTCATTGCCAGTTGCAGCGCTCCTGGGCCGGCACGGGCTCGGGTGCCGGTTTGCCATTGTCGCGGTTGAAATCGAAGCCGGTGATCACGACCAGCCTGCGGTAGCGCTGCGAACCATCGGCCATGGGCCTGGCCGGGGGCGTGCCGAAGGGGGCCGAGGCCTGCACGACCTTGAGCATGTGCTCGTCCAGCGCGCGGTCTTGCGATGACTGCAGCACATCGGCCTGGATCACTGCGCCGTCGTTGGCCAGGGTGACGCCCACCACGCCCTGGCCGTAGAGCCGGTTCCCGTCCTTGCTCGGGAAATGGCGCGTGCCGCAGTCTTCGATGCGCCGCTTCATGCGCGCGTAGTAGGTCTTCATGGGCGCGCTCATGTTGGCGCCGGGCGAGATGTACAGGTCCCGGGGCGGGTTGGCGCGGCCTTCAATCTCGGCAATGCGGGCACGCAGCCGCTGCTTGCGCACGGTCTCCGGCATCTCCGCCAGCTGGCGCTTGAGGTCGCGCAGCATTTCGCGCTGGGCTTTTTCCAGCTCGGCAATCTGCGCGGCCTGCTCTGCGGGCGATGCAGAAGAAGACGGAGAGGGGGGCGTGGCAGGGGCCGGCTGCGCGGCCGCGCAAGCGGCGGCCAGGGCGCATACCAGGGCCATGAGGGGCCGGATTCGCATGGTGGTCATCGTCAATGGAAGGCTGGGAAATCCGGCGGCATGCCGGATCAGAGCGCGCTGTGTTCCGTGGTTTCCGAGGCGATCGCCACGGTCTCGCAGCGGCCGGCGGGCACGTCCAGCCAGCGCTGCGCGGCGGCCTGCAACTGGGGCAAGCCGCCGGTGGTGAGCAGTTGCAGCGGTGCTGGCGCCACGCCCGGCCCGGCCAGCAGGCCGGCCCCTTCGAGCAGCCGCCGCGTCTGGCGCGCCACGGGCTCGCCGGTCTCGATGAAGCGCACCGCGGGGCCCACCAGCGTGCGCAGGTCGCGTTCGGCAAAGATGTAGTGCGTGCAGCCCAGCACCAGGGTGTCCATCTCGCCTGCGCCAGTGCCAAAGGCACCCATGGCCTGGATGTAGCGTTCGCACAGCTCCCAGGTCTCGGTGCCCTGGGGGCTGGTGGGCACAGGTTGGTCCACGCTGCGCTCGATGGCATGGGCCAGGCCGTCGCAGGGCTGCACCACGAACTCGGTGGCGCCCTGCAGGCTGGCCAGCAGCTTGCCGAACTTGGCGCTGGTCAAGGTGCCGCGCGTGCCGATCACGCCCACGCGCCCGGTGCGGGTGGCGGCCAGGGCGGGCTTGATGGCCGGCTCCAGCCCCACCAGCGGCAGCGCCGGGTAGCGGCTGCGCACCTCGTGGATGGCCGCCGCCGTGGCCGTGTTGCAGGCCACCACCAGCGCCTTGATGCCATGCTGCTCCAGCAGGTGGCGGGTGATGGCATGCGTGCGCGCACCCACATAGGCATCGCCGCGCTCGCCGTAGGGGGCATGCGCGCTGTCGGCCAGGTAGACGAAGCGCTCGTGCGGCAGCTCGGCGCGCAGGGCCCGCAGCACGCTCAGGCCACCCACGCCGCTGTCAAACACACCAATGGGCTGGGAATTCGGGGAGGTCATGGGAGAAAGGAATAGGGCGGAGCAGGCATGCGATCGATGCCCCGCACTGTAACGCTGCCGGGCCCTTGGTGCACGGATGGCGGCGCGAAAACCCGTGACCGCTGCTGGACTCGCCCGGGTGCGCGGACGGCCCAGAAAAAATCCCCCGGCCGCGCCTTGTGCGCTGCCGGGGGACCGTGGCTCAGCCGGGAGTGTCTGCGTTTCAGGCCGCGGCTACCTCGATGCCGCGGAACTCGCCCGTGGCGATGCGCTTTTGCCACTCGGCCGGCCCGGTGATGTGGGCACTGGTACCGCCGGCATCCACCGCCACCGTCACC
>NZ_AKJX01000130.1 GCF_000276605.1 Acidovorax sp. CF316
CTGGCGCGCGGCATCCAGCCGCTGAACCAGCTCGAGCAGCGCATCCGCGCGCGCAACCCCGACGACCTGTCGCCGCTGGACGACCGCACCGTGCCGCTGGAGGTGGCGCCCCTGGTCTCCTCGGTGAACGACCTGCTCACGCGCCTGCACGATTCGCTGGCCACGCAAAAGCGCTTTCTGGCCGATGCGGCGCACCAGCTCAAGACCCCGCTGGCAGGCCTGCGCATGCAGGCCGACCTGGCCCAGCGCGAGGGCACCAGCACCGAGGAGCTCAAGCGCTCGCTGCAGCAGATCGGGCGCTCCAGCATCCGCGCCACGCACACCGTCAACCAGCTGCTGGCCCTGGCGCGCGCCGAGGGCAGCGGTGTGGGGTTTGCGCGCCAGCCCTGCGACCTGGCACGTCTGGCCATCGAGGTGGTGCGTGACTCGGTGCCGCGCGCGCTCGAAAAACGCATCGACCTGGGCTACGACGGGGCCGAGCCCGGCTCGCCCGGCGTCTGGGTGGACGGCAACCCCACGCTGCTCAAGGAACTGGTGCGCAACCTGGTGGACAACGCGCTCAACTACACCCCGTCGGCACCCGACCGGCCCGGCGTGGTGACCGCGCGCGTGCTGGCCGACACCTTCGGCCGGGTGCTGCTGCTGCAGGTGGAGGACTCGGGCCCGGGCGTGCCCGAATCCGAGCGCGATCTGGTCTTCCAGCCCTTCTACCGCGCGCTCGGCAGCGACGCCGACGGCTCGGGCCTGGGCCTGCCCATCGTGCTGGAGATCGCGCGCAAGCACGGGGCCGAGGTGCAGCTCGAAGACGCCCACCCGGGCATGCAGCCGCCAGGGGCACGTTTCAGCGTGCGCTTTGCAGCCAGCGAGCACGCCCCCACCTGAGCAAGCACCGGGAACGCCAGTCCAAGGCACCATGCAACCCCCTTCCGCCAGAGACCCCATGCCCCCTTCCGCTTCGCCGCCGCGCCGCTTTCGCAACACCGATGACCAGGTCGTGATCGGCAACTTCCCCTGGTACGAGATGGCCTGGCGCTCGCTGCGCGGTGATTTCAAGCCGCGCACCGAGCCCGCCGGGGGTTACGCACGCTTCGTGCGCGACTGGACGCAGCCCGTGGACCATGCGCTGCTGGCGCAGCGGCACGGGGCGCCGGTGGTGACCTGGCTGGGCCATGTCTCCATGCTGCTGCAGGTGGCGGGCCTGAATGTGCTGATCGACCCCACGCTGGCCAGCCATGCCGGGCCGCTGGGCCGTTTTGGCGCGCCGCGGCGCGTACCGCCGCCGCTCACGCCCGAGCAGTTGCCGCGCATCGACGCGGTGCTGGTCTCGCACAACCACTACGACCACCTGTGCAGCGCCACCTTGAAGCGGTTGCGCGCAGCGGGGCAAAACCCGCGCTTCATCGTGCCCCTGGGGCTCAGGGACTGGTTTGTGCGCCGCGGGATGGACAACACCACGGAGCTCGGCTGGTGGGACAGCGTGGAGCTGGCGCCCGGTGTGCGCGTGCACTTCACCCCGGCCCAGCACTGGAGCCGGCGCAGCCTGAACGACACCAATGCCTCGCTGTGGGGCGGCTACCTGCTGGAATGGAACCGGCCCGGTGTGGCGCAGCCCTGGCGCTTCCTGTTCCCGGGCGACACGGGCTACAGCGGCGATTTCAAGGCCATCCGCCAGCGCCTGGGCGCCGTGGACTTCCTGGCCCTGCCGATCGGCGCCTACCTGCCGCGCGACTTCATGAAGCCCATGCACGTGAACCCCGCGGATGCCGTGCAGCTGATGCTGGACGTCGAGGCGCGCCAGGCCATGGGCGTGCACTGGGGCACCTTTGCACTCACCCAGGAGGCTTTCGACCACCCGCCGCGCGACCTGGCCGCGGCGCTGGCCGAGCGCGGCGTGCCGGCCGAGCGCGTCTGGCTGCTGCGGCACGGGGAGACGCGGGCGATCCCGCTGTAGCCAGGGCGCCGCACCAGGCGGCCCTCAGAGCCTGTTCAAAGTTTTTTTGAAACCGCGCAAGTCCCTTTTCGGGATGGGATGCTAGGCGCGGTGCGCAGTTGATAGCTCAGCTATCAACAAGCGCCGCAACGCCGCAGACCGCCCGAAAAGGCACTTGCCCGAAGGGTTGGAGTGAAATCGGGCGATTGGACGCCCCGGCTGCTTGTATGGGCATGAGCCCATGCAGCGCATCCAAAGCATCCACTCATCCCGATTGCGCCCCAACGCGGCTGCAAAAAGACTTTGAACAGGCTCTTACCCCACCGCACGCACCGACATCAGCGCCATGAAGAGGTAGCCATGGTCGGAGGGTGCGCGGTACACCCCGCGCGCACCCAGCACCTGGGCGGCGACGCCCGAGAGCTCCCAGCCGTCCGTCACGTCCGCATCCCAGCGTGGCACGGTCAATGGCAGAAAGCCCTGCACCTCACCCCATTCGCGCACGGCCGGTATGCGGGTGCTCACCTTGGCATGGTTGCCGAAGTTCGCCCAGGCCCAGAGCCAGGTGCCGCTGGCCTTGGAGACCGAGCCGATGAACTCGATGTCCGCCACGACCTTGGGCGCCCCCTCGTGCGAGAAGGTCAGCGTGCCCTGCGCCTGGTCGTAGTCCCAGCGCTCGAAGCGCGAGATGCCGTGGTCCGCTTCGAGCGCCTGCTGCTTGTGGACCAGCGCATGGTGGGCGTCGACCACGGCATCTTCCCAGGCATGCTGCTGCGGCTCGGCCATGGCGCCGACGCTCTGGGCCATGGCCTTCTGGTAGCAATGGTGGCAGAGGATCTTCAGGTCCAGACAGCCTTCGTTGCGCTCGTTCCACTCGCCGCCTTCCTTCATCAGCTCGGCATTGCAACTGGCGCACCAGGCGTCGGGAAAGGGGTAGTCGACCTCGGGGGCGTCGCAGAACCAGCGCTGCGCAGGGTTGCCGTGCAGGTGGCCGCAGACATAGGTGGGGGTGGCTTCGCCGTGCTCGCCGCACTGGATGGAAGAGGCTTCTTCGGTCATGGGATCAGGTTTGCAAGGAAAAAGGGGGCGGCATCGGACGCCTGTGTGCGCACGGCCCGCATGCGCCGGCAGCTCAGCTGCAGCTGCGCAGCGCCTTGCCGGCCAGCGCGCCGCGCAGCGTGTCGAGTTGCGGGCGCAGCCCCTCGGTCACGGCCGGCAGGCGCAGCGTGAAGCCCGTGGACTCGGGCCGCTCCTGGATCACGCGGGCGGTGCGCACACCTTTCTCGCCCAGGGCCACCAGCTCGCGCTTGGCGGCCTCCTCGGTCGCAAAGCGGCCCAGGGACAGGCCGATCTCGAGCGTGCCGCCCGGCCGGTCGAAATCCACCTTGCGCGCACGCAGCTCGGCGCGCTTCTTGTCCAAGGCCTCCTGGTCTTCGAAGCGGCCCATGTAGACCATCCAGCGGCCGGGCAGGGGCGTGGACTCCAGCGCCCAGCTGCCCTGCGGCAGGCCACCGGCAGCGCTACGCAGTGCATCGGCCTGGCGCTCGTCGAACACACCGGCCTGCAGGCACTCGGTGGCCGTGGAGGCAGGTGCGGCTTCGGCCACGGGGGGCGGGGGCGTCGGACTGTTGGAGCGGGCCCGCAGGATTTGCAGCGTCTCGGGGCGCAGCTGCTGGCCCATGCGCTGGGGCTCGCCTTCCTGCACGGGCGCCAGGCCCCATTCGCGCAGATGCCCATGCGACCAGGCGAAATAGCCGCCATTGGCCAGCAGCAGGATCAGGATGAGCAGGCGCAGCATGCAGCTCCCTCTTTCATGACGGCAGCACGGGGCTGGGCCGCACGCTGATTTCCGAGCTCGTGACGGCCTGCATGCCGCTGGCGGTCTGTACCAGCAGGGCACCATCCTCGCCCACGCCGTGGGCCGTGCCGGCCTGCCCATCGCTGAGCGCCACGGCGCGGCCCTGCAGGATGTCGCGCTGCGCGAAGCGGGCCTGCATCGGCGAGAAGCCGTAGCCCTCGAAGGACTGCAGCATGGCCACCAGGGGCGGCACGATGCGCAGCAAGGCCTCGGGGGCCGTGAGGCCAGGCTCCAGCTCCTGCAGGCTGGCCGGCGGCATGCTCATGCCCTCGCCGCTGCGCGGCAGCACATTGATGCCGATGCCCACGACCACATAGCGGATCGCCGGGGCGCGCTCCGCCGGGGCATCCTGCGGCGCCACGAAGCTCGCGGTTTCGACCAGGATGCCGCCGAGCTTGCGGTCGCCGGTGATCCACAGGTCATTGGGCCACTTGAGTCCGACACGGGGCGCCTGCCCGGCGGCAGGCAGCACGGGCTGCAGGCTCTCGGCCACGCTGACCCCCACGGCCAGCGACAGGCCCGACCAGTCGGCCGGAGCCAGGGGCAGGCCCAGGCTCATCATGAGCGAGGCTCCCACGTCGCTCTGCCAGGCCCGGCCCAGGCGCCCACGCCCGGCCGTCTGCTGCTCGGCCACGAGCAGGGTGGGGTCGCACAGGCCGGCGCGCGCACGGCGCATGAGTTCCGTGTTGGTGGAGTCGATGCTGGGCAGCACCTCGACGGAAAAGCCCGGCAGTTGGGGCACCACGGCTTCCCAGAGGGCTTCGGCAGGCCAGCGCAGGGAGAGTGCGGTCATGGCCTGGCGCCCTGCGCGGGCTGCGCCGTCTGAAGGGCCTCGGCGCCGCCGTCGCTCTTTTTGTTACTTTTTTTACGCGCCGGTGCGGCAGGCTCGGGCGGCATCGGGGGACGCCAGCCGCGCTTGGGCGCCAGCAGGGTACCCCGGCAGTTGTCGCTGCCGCACCAGCAGGGGTACTCGGCCTTGAGCTTCTTGGTGTAGGGTTCGTCGATGATCAGGCCATAGTCGTAGTTGAGCTCTTCACCGGCAGCGATGTTGCGCAGCGCGGTGATGAAGATGCGGCCATCGCGCTCGTCGGCGTAGCAGTTGGGGTTGCAGCTGTGGTTGATCCAGCGCGAGGAGTTGCCGCCGAACTTCGCGTCGATCACGCGGTCTTCATCCACATGGAAATAGAAGGTATGGTTGGGCTGCAGGGGATCATGGGGGTGGCGGTCCTGCGCCTCCTCCCAGCCGATCACTTCGCCCGTGTACTCGACAAGGACTTCGCCCTCTGCAATATCCTGCACGGCAAAAACGCCGTTGCCGTGCACGCCCGAGCGCCTGGTCTGGATGCGGCGGCCCGATGGATGGGAAGGGGCGGCGGTCGATGCGGTGCGGGGCATGGCAAAAACTCTGTTAACTTGAATATGCACACATGCGCGTGCGCGTGTACGCGTGAGGCAACGAATTGTAGAAGCGACCGGCCGGATGCCGGACAGCCAGACTGGCGAGAAACCAAAAAATGACCAAGACCCTGGTAATTGCAGAAAAACCTTCGGTGGCGCAGGACATCGTGCGCGCACTGACCCCGGTGGCGGGCAAGTTCGACAAGCACGACGACCACTTCGAGAACGACCGCTATGTGGTCACCAGCGCCGTGGGCCACCTGGTGGAGATCCAGGCGCCCGAGGAATTCGACGTGAAACGCGGCAAGTGGAGCTTTGCCCACCTGCCCGTGATCCCGCCGTACTTCGACCTCAAGCCCGTGGACAAGACCAAGACGCGCCTGAACGCGGTGGTCAAGCAGGCCAAGCGCAAGGACGTGACACAACTCATCAACGCCTGTGACGCGGGCCGCGAAGGGGAGCTGATCTTTCGCCTGATCGAGCAGTACGCCGGCGGTGCCAAGCCCCTGGGCAAGCCCGTCAAGCGGCTGTGGCTGCAGTCCATGACGCCCCAGGCCATCCGCGATGGCTTCGACGCCCTGCGCAGCGAGCAGCAGATGGCGGGCCTGGCGCATGCCGCGCGCAGCCGCAGCGAGGCCGACTGGCTGGTGGGCATCAACGGCACGCGGGCCATGACGGCCTTCAATTCACGTGACGGGGGCTTCTTCCTGACCACCGTGGGCCGGGTGCAGACGCCCACGCTGTCGCTGGTGGTGGAACGCGAGGAGAAGATCCGCAAGTTCGTGAGCCGCGACTACTGGGAAGTGCACGCCAGCTTCGCCGCCGAGGCGGGCGAGTACCCCGCCAAGTGGTTCGACCCGAAGTGGAAGAAAAGCGAGGACGTGGAGCTGCGCGCCGACCGCGTCTGGTCGCAGCGCGAGGCCCAGGCGATTGCCGATGCCGTGCGCGGCCAGAAGGCCACCGTCACCGAGGAAAGCAAGCCCACGACCCAGGCATCGCCCCTGCTGTTCGACCTGACCAGCCTGCAGCGCGAGGCCAACGGCAAGTTCGGCTACTCGGCCAAGACCACGCTGGCGCTGGCTCAAAGCCTGTACGAGCGCCACAAGGCCCTGACCTACCCGCGTACCGATTCGCGCGCGCTGCCCGAGGACTACCTGCCCGTGGCGCGCCAGACCTTCGAGATGCTGGCCGACAGCAGCATGCGCCACCTGGCACCGCACGCGCGCACGGCGCTGACCAACAACTACGTGCGCCCTTCCAAGCGCATCTTCGACAACGCCAAGGTGAGCGATCACTTTGCCATCATCCCCACGCTGCAGGCGCCGAGCGGCCTGTCCGAGGCCGAGCAGAAGCTCTACGACCTGGTGGTGCGCCGCTTCATGGCGGTGTTCTTCCCGAGCGCCGAGTACACCGTGACCACGCGCATCAGCAGCGCCGTGGGCCACAGCTTCAAGACCGAGGGCAAGGTACTGGTCAAGCCGGGCTGGCTGGCCATCTACGGCAAGGAAGCGGCCGACGAGGTCGAGGGTGGCAAGGATGGCGACAAGGGCCAGAACCTGGTGCCCGTGAAGCCCGGCGAGACCGTGCGCACCGAGCAGGTGGACCCCAAGGGCCTCAAGACCAAGCCCCCGGCACGCTATTCCGAAGCCACGCTGCTGGGCGCCATGGAAAGCGCCGGCAAGCAGATCGACGACGACGAGCTGCGCGAGGCCATGCAGGAAAAGGGCCTGGGCACACCTGCCACGCGCGCGGCCATCATCGAAGGCCTGCTGACCGAGAAGTACATGCTGCGCGAAGGCCGCGAGATCATCCCCACGGCCAAGGCCTTCCAGCTCATGACGCTGCTGCGCGGGCTGGAGGTCGAGGAGCTGTGCCGCGCCGACCTGACGGGCGAATGGGAGTTCAAGCTCTCGCAGATGGAAAAGGGGCAACTGAGCCGCGAGTCCTTCATGGCCGACATCGCCGCCATGACCGAGCGCATGGTCAAGAAGGCCAAGGAATACGACCGCGACACCATCCCGGGCGACTACGCCACACTGGAAACCCCGTGCCCCAACTGCGGCGGCGTGGTCAAGGAAAACTACCGCCGCTTCGCCTGCGTGGGCAAGCCCGGTGCCGAGCCCTGCGGCTTCAGCTTCGGCAAGTCGCCTGCGGGCCGCACCTTCGAGACCGCCGAGGCCGAGGCCCTGCTGCGCGACAAGAAGATCGGGCCACTCGAAGGATTCCGCTCCAAGGCGGGCTGGCCGTTCACCTCCGAGATCGTCATCAAGTACGACGACGAGGCGCACAACTACAAGCTCGAGTTCGATTTCGGCGACGACAAGAACGCCGAGGAATCGGGCGAGCTGGTGGAGTTTGCCGATGCGTCCCTGGGCCCCTGCCCGATCTGCGGTGCCGGCGTGCACGAGCACGGCGCCAACTACGTGTGCAGCAAGGCCGTGCCCACCGCCGCCCAGCCCACGCCGAGCTGCACCTTCAAGAGCGGCAAGATCATCCTGCAGCAGCCGGTGGAGCGCGAGCAGATGCACAAGCTGCTGGAAACGGGCAAGACCGATCTGCTCGACAAGTTCGTCTCCATGCGCACGCGCCGCGCGTTCAAGGCCTTCCTGGCCTGGGACAAGGAAGCCGGCAAGGTGAACTTCGAGTTCGCGCCGAGCAAGTTCCCGCCGCGCAAGCCCGCCGCTGGCGCCTTTGCCGGCAAGACGGCCGCAGCCAAGGCCCCGGCCAAGGCGGCTGCCGCGAAGAAAGCGCCGGCCAAGAAGGCCGCGGCCACCAAGACCGCCGCCGCCAAGGCGCCGCGCAAGGCCGCCGCAGGCGCTGCCCCCAGCGCCGCGCTGGCGGCCGG
>NZ_AKJX01000131.1 GCF_000276605.1 Acidovorax sp. CF316
CCCCCCCCCGCACCGCCCGATGACCACCCCCAGCCGCACCGTTGCCTACCTTTGCCTGGCCCTCAGCATGTCGCTGGTGGGCAGCTATGTCGCCCTGTCCAAGCCGCTGGCCGCCGTGCTGCCGGTGTTCCTGCTGGCCTGGATGCGCTTTGGCATCGGCGGCCTGGCCATGCTGCACTGGCTCAGGAAACCCGCCGACGAGCCACCCATGACGGCGCAGACCCTGCGCCTGCTGTTCCTCGAGTCCTTCCTGGGCAACTTCCTGTTCACCGCCTGCATGATCTACGGCGTGAGCCTGACCAACGCGGTCACCGCCGGCGTCACCATGGCCAGCATGCCGGCGGCCGTGGCGGTGATGAGCTGGGCCTTCCTGCGCGAGAAGGTGGCGCCGCGCACCTGGGTGGCCGTGGGCTGCGCCGTGGTCGGCATTGCCCTGTTCGCCATGGCAGGCCCCAGCGCCAGCCATGCCAGCCCGGCAGGTGCCGATGCGCCCTCGGGCAAGACCCAGCTCGCATGGTTGGGCCAGTTGCTGCTGCTGGGCGCCGTGGTGTGCGAGGCCGCCTACTCCGTGATCGGCAAGAAGCTCACCGGCGCGCTGGGGCCCAAGCGCATCACCTCCATCATCAACCTGTGGGGCTTCACGCTGTCGGCTCCGCTGGGCCTGTATGCCGCGTGGCACTTCGACTTCGCGGCGGTGGGCTGGGGCACCTGGGTGCTGCTGGTGTTCTACGCCCTGGCCGCCAGCATCTGGACCGTGTGGCTGTGGATGACCGGCCTGCGCGTGGTGCCCGCAGCCCAGGGCGGCGTGTTCACCGTGCTGCTGCCCGTGAGCGCGGCCCTGGTGGGCGTGCTGGTGCTCGGCGAATCGCTCAGCGGCCTGCAGCTCATGGCCTTTGCCATCGCGCTGGCCAGCGTGCTGCTGGCCACCCTGCCCTCGCGCCTGGCCTGGCGGGTGGGAAGAAAGTCAGGCTGACAGCGGCCCTGCACTGACCACGATGCCATCGGCATCGGCGTAGAGCCAGTCACCGGGGCGCACCCAGACGCCCTGGATCTGCACGGCCACGTCGCGCTGGCCCTCGTTGCGCTTCTCGGTGGGCAGGGGCATCAGGGCCAGGGCGCGGATGCCCACGGCCGCTGCACGCAGTTCGGCGATGTCGCGCACGCAGCCATCCACCACCACGCCGGCCCAGCCGTTGCGTGCGGCGGCAGCGGCCAGGTTGCCCCCGACCAGCGCCTTGCGCAGCGAGCCGCCGCCGTCGACCACTAGCACCCGGCCGTTGCCGGGCGAATCGACCGCGGCCTTGACCAGGGTGTTGTCCTCGAAGCACTTGACGGTGCTCACCGGCCCGCTGAAGGCCGGCACGCCCCCCAGGTCCTGGAACACGGGCGGCAGCACGCGGAAGGCACCGCTGTCGTCGCCCTTGTGTGCATCGCAGAAATCACAGGTGCTGAAGGCCGGGGAGGATGGGGCTGTCATGGAGCAAAAACCTTTCGTGCGAAGAGAAAAAGGAGGAAGCCGGTGCTGCACAGGCAATCACCGCCATTCATTGTCCTGCACGGCGGCCGCCCCGGCAGGCCCGACTGCCACGCACCCGCATAACCTCGGCAGCCCACTTTCTCCCCCAGGGAAAGCACCAAAACGGTGAGCTTTACCTTCCCTGGGGCAAGCAAGCAACAAATCGAGGCAAAAAAAGCGTTTTCTCCCTTGGAAACGCGTTTTTTTCCCAGTAGCATCGGCCTGCCAGCAGAGAGGCTAGCTCTCACTGGTCAGACAATCTACTTCCAACAAGGAAAATCCAACATGGCAACTGCAAAAAAGGCTCCGGCAAAAACAGCACCCGCAGCCAAGACGCCCGCCACCAAGGCGGCGGCTCCTGCCAAGAAGCGCACGCCCAACGCTGCGTTCATGAAGGCCCTCACCCCCAGCCCCGCTCTCGCGGCTGTGGTCGGCTCGGCACCGCTGCCACGCACGGAGATCATCAGCAAGCTGTGGGTCTACATCAAGGCCAACAACCTGCAGGATGCTGCGAACAAGCGCAACATCAACGCAGACGCCAAGCTCAAGGAGCTGTTTGGCAAGCCCCAGGTGTCGATGTTTGAACTGGCTGGCCTGATCGGCAAGCACGTCAAGTAAGCAGCACACCAGCGCCCGGGGCAACGCCCTGGGCTCCCTGAAAAGCCGGCCCTGCGCCGGCTTTTTTGCGCCTTGCGCCGTAAAGCCCAGGTAAAGCTGTTGCAAAAAGGTAACAAGTTAAATATGAATAATACGCAACACGATTAAGATTCCGGCGCCCCCGAAGCACAGCCACGCACGCGATCTGCCGTTGCCAGCCACTGCACACCCCAGGCGTTCACCGCCTGCGCACGCCGCTTGCCAGCCACTGCTTCAGAACACTTTCCGTCGCGAGCCCCCTCGCGTCCCCACCGTTCCGCTGGAGAAGCCCCCTTGGCCAAGAAACACCACCGCCGCGCGCAGCCTGCTGCCCGCGCCGCCGCGCCCATCGCCACCGCCACCCCCTTCACGTCCGACAAGGGCCTGCTGCCCCTGGGCGCCCTCATGCTGGCTGCATCGGTGAGCAGCTGGGCCCAGACCGCCACGCCCGAAGCCACCATGGGCACGGTGACGGTCAAGGAAGCTGCCGAAGTGCAAGGCAAGGACACCCTGCTGCTCAAGAAGACCACGGTCGGCAAGGGCAACCAGGACATCAAGGACATCCCCCAGTCCGTGACGGTGTTCACCGAAAAGCTCATGAACGACCGCAACCAGGACGATTTCCGCGAGGTGCTGCGCACCACGGCGGGTGTGACCTTCCTGTCCGGCGAAACAGGCGAGGAAGACGTGCGCCTGCGCGGCTTCTCGCTGGGCCAGGCCGGCGACATCTATGTGGACGGCATGAAGGATGCCCCACTGATCGAGCGTGACACGTTCAACAACGACCGCATCGAAGTGCTCAAGGGCTCTGCCTCCATGCTGTTCGGCAAGGGCTCGACCGGTGGCGTGGTCAACCAGGTGAACAAGTATCCGTTGCTGATCGACCAGCATGAAGCCGCCTACACCTTCGGCACCGGCCAATACCACCGCGCCACGGGAGACTTCAACTTCAAGACCGGCGAAAACGCGGCCTTCCGCTTGAACGCCATGGTGCAGGAGTACGACAACTACGGCGCCAAGCAGGACAAGCGCGGCATTGCGCCGACGTTCGCCTGGGGCATCGGTACGCGCGACGAGTTTTCGGTCGGGCTGTACTACTTCGAATCCAAGGGCCGCCCGCTGTACAACCACCCCTGGCGCGTGGTCGACGGCAAGATCAACACGCCCCTGGATGCACGCAACTACTATGGCCTGGCCAGCGACCACAACAACACCTCTTCGCAGTACGTCACGCTGGGACACATCCACCGTTTTGACGACAACGGCGAGCTGACCACGCGCCTGCGCTATGGCAAGTACGAGCGCGATCTGCTGGCCAGCACCATCGGTTTCCAGAACGGCGCCATCACCCTGGACCAGATCAACGGCAACACCGTGCTGACCCGCGGCTCCAAGGGCCGCCTGGGCGAAAGCGAAGTGCTGCAGGTGCAAAGCGACTACAACAACACCTTCAACTGGGGTGGCCGCAAGCACGCGGTACTGGCCGGTGTGGACTACTACGACGACGACGCCAAGCGCAACCAGAACTACGCCAACACCACGACGCGCCCGAACACGACCGTGGGTTCCCCCAATGATGGCGCCGGGGTGGCCGATGGCCGTGCACCGCTGCAGTGGAACACGTTCGCCTCGCGCAACCTGGGCCTGTACTTCCAGGACACGGTTTCGATCAACGACACGCTCAAGCTGGTGGCCGGCCTGCGCTTTGACAACTTTAAGGCGTCCTACAACAACGCGACTGGCGCACTGAGCAACTCCCGCTCCGACAGCCTGTACAGCCCCCGCGTGGGCCTGCTGTTCCAGCCCAACGAGCTGGCCTCGTACTATGCGTCGTTCGGCACTTCGTACAACACCTCGGGCGACACCTACCAGTTCGGCAACCCCGGCAACACCACGGCCCGCACGGCCAACACGCCACCGGAGAAGAGCCGCAATTTCGAGATCGGCAGCAAGTTCGAGCTGTTCGAGCGCCGCGCACTGCTGGGTGTGGCCGCGTTCTACAGCCAGAAGTACAACGAGCGCAACACCGACCCCGACACCGCAGCCCAGCAGGAACTGCTGTCCGGCGAGCGCCACGCCACCGGCATGGAGTTCAACCTGGCAGGCCGCCTGACGCCCAAGTGGGAGCTGTTCGCCAACCACACCTGGATTCCGTCGGCCAAGATCGATCGCAGCAATGTGGTGCTGGCTGCCAACGGCAGCGGTGCGCAGGTGCAGGGCGACCGCCCCGGCCTCACGCCCAAGCACAGCGGCAGCGTGTGGACGACCTTTGCCCTCACCGCCAAGCTGCGCCTGGGTGCAGGCCTGACCTACCGCGGCAAGCAGAATCCCGACGGTGCGCGCACCGTGTACGCCAGTGGCTTTGCCGTGGTGGATGCCATGGCCGAATACGCCTTCAACGACAAGACCGCATTGAAGCTGAACGTCAGCAACCTGTTCGACCGCACCTATGCGGACGGCCTGTACCGCGGCTTCTACACGCCGGGCGTGCCCCGCTCCGTGCAGTTGACGCTGAAGACGCGCTTCTGATGCCGTGACGAAATGACTCCCCCCTGACCGGGGCGGAGTCACAATCGGCCACCATGTTCCTGCACCTCAAGAATGTTCTGACCGCCGAAGAAATCACGCTCTTCCGGCAAAGACTCCGGGCGCCCGAAACCCCCTGGATGGACGGCGCGCGCAGTGCGGGCAGCCAGGCCGTGCACCAGAAGAACAACCTGCAGCTTTCGCAGGGCAGCGAGCTGTCGGGCCAGTTACAGGGCTTGGTCAAAGCGGCGCTCGCCCGCAATGCCTTGTTCTTTTCAGCCGCCCTGCCTCGGCGCATCTACAACCCCCTGTTCAACAACTACGGAGACGGCGCCAACTTCTATGGCGACCATGTGGACAGTGCCGTCATGCACTCCAAGGCCGACAACTGCTGGGTGCGCAGCGACCTCTCGTGCACGCTGTTCCTGACCCCGCCCGAAGAATACGAAGGTGGCGAACTCGTGGCCACCGAAGCCTGGGGCGAAAAACGCATCAAACTGCCGGCTGGCGACATGGTCCTGTACCCCAGCAGCACCGTGCACCAGGTCTCGCCCGTCACCCGCGGCCATCGCATCAGCAGTTTCTTCTGGGTGGAAAGCATGGTGCGCAGTCTGGAGCAGCGGCAAGTGCTGTTCGACATGGACATGGCTCTGCTGCAACTGAGGCAGCGCGTGGGCGAAACAGACCCCTCGGTGATCGCGCTGTCGGGCACGTATCACAATCTGCTGCGCATGTGGGCCGATGTGTGAGCCCTCCTGCCAACAGCAGGCCCCGACATGCAGGACATTCCTCACCCCCTGCGCCAAGCCCGGCAGCAGGCGCCTGCTGACCTGACGCCAGCTGCACCGGCCTTTCCATGACCCACGTTCCAACACACCAACAGCTGCCCCCGGGCCTCGTGAGCCTGGCGGATCACGAGCAGCAAGCCAGGCAGCACCTGGACGACAACGCGTGGGCCTATTTTGCGGGTGGCGCCGCCGATGAGATCACCCTCCGGAGCAACCGCAGCGCCTGGGATGCCCTGCGCCTGTGGCCGCGCGTGCTGCGCCCCCTGGCGGGCGGCCACACCCGTGTGCAGCTGCTGGGCCGCACGCTGGCCCACCCCGTGCTGCTGGCCCCCGTGGCCTTCCAGCGCCTGGCCCATGGCGATGGCGAGCTGGCCACCGCCTATGCGGCCGCCGCGCTGGGCGCCGGCCTGGTACTGAGCACCCAGGCCACGCTGCCGCTGGAAACCATTGCCCAGGCGGTGCTGAACGACGCCGGGCGCGGCCCCCTGTGGTTCCAGCTGTACCTGCAGCACGACCGGGGCTTTACCCAGGAACTGGTGCAGCGCGCCGAGGCCGCAGGCTACGAGGCCCTGGTGCTGACGGTGGACGCCCCGTCGAGCGGCGCCCGCGACCGCGAGCGCCGCGCGGGCTTTCGGCTGCCCCCCGGCATCGCCGCCGTGAACCTGGCGCAGCTACCCCCGCCCCCGCGCGTGGCGCTGCAGCCCGGCCAGAGCGCCCTGTTCGATGCCCTGCTGCACCAGGCCCCTACCTGGGACGATGTGGTCTGGCTGCAGTCCATCACCCGCCTGCCGGTGCTGCTCAAGGGCGTACTGCACCCGGCCGACGCCCGCCAGGCCGCGGGCCTGCAGGTGGCGGGCCTGGTGGTGTCCAACCACGGCGGCCGCACGCTCGATACCGCCCCCGCCACGGCCAGCGCACTGCCGCGCATCGTGCAGGCGGTGGAGGGCCGCCTGCCCGTGCTGGTGGATGGCGGCATCCGCCGCGGCACCGATGTGCTCAAGGCGATGGCGCTCGGGGCATCCGCCGTGCTGGTCGGCCGCCCCGTGGTCTGGGGCCTGGCCAATGCGGGTGCCGCCGGCGTGGCCCATGTGCTGCGCCTGCTGCGCGATGAGCTGGAAATCGCCATGGCGCTCACCGGCTGCGCCACGCTGGCAGATGCCTCGCCCGCCTTGCTGGAAGGCGATTTTTAGAACCTGTTCAAGGCCGGCAATCGGGTTTTCCCCTCTCGCCAGGAATGGTTTGTTGCAAATGCGAAAAATTCGCATTTATAATCACCCATCTTCTACCAGCCAGCCACCACTGCCTGCCGCCATGATCGTCTGTGTTTGCCGCCGGATTTCTGACCGCGAGATCGCCCGCCACGCCCGTGCAGGCATGAGCTTTGATGAGATCCAGTTCGAACTGGGCGTGGCCACCCAATGCGGGTGCTGCGAAAGCTGCGCCCGCGACGTGGTGGCCCAGTGCAGTGCATCGAGCCCGGTCGCCGCCCTGCACAACGAGGCAGCGCCCCAGACGATCCAGCTTGCCAGCTCCATCATGGAAAGCAAGGCATGGAACTCCTCTCTACACTCGCCGGCAGCCTGATCCTCGTCGCAGGCTCGGCCTGGTGGATCTTCCGCAAATAATCAAGGTCTCACAGGCCTGTGCCGCTTGCCGTGCAAGCGGCGGCAGCTGCCATCACACTTATGTCTCACCCTGATCGTTTTGCCCCTCCCGCGGGCGTCAGTCGCAATACCGTGATCGTAGGCTCCGTCGTGCTGTTGCATGTGGCGGGGATCTGGGCACTGCAGTCGGGCCTGCTGCGCCGCGCGGCGGAAGTCATCGTGCCGGCAGAGCTGCTCAGCGAGTTCATTGCGCCGCCCGCGCCCAAGATCGAGCCACCGCCGCCCAAGCCGCCGGCACCACCGCCACCGCGGCCCGCCCCCCAGGTGAAGGCACCGCGCCCGGCCCCCATGCCCGTGGCCATTGCCGATCCCACGCCGGCCCCCAATGCCCCCACGGGGGTGACCACGCCCCAGCCCCCCGCGCCGCCCATCGCCGCCCCTGTGGCCGTGGAAGCGCCGCCACCGGCCCCACCCGCCCCCCCGGCCCCGCCCAAGATCGAACTGCCATCGAGTGATGCCGCCTACCTGAACAACCCCAAGCCCAGCTACCCCGCCATCAGCAAGCGCATGGGCGAGCAGGGCAAGGTGATCCTGCGCGTGCTCATCGGCACCGACGGCTCGCCACAGAAGGTGGAAATCAACAAGTCCAGCGGCTTCGAGCGCCTGGACCGCCAGGCCCAGGAAGCCGTCATGCGCTGGCGTTTCACGCCCGGAAAGCGCAATGGCGTGCCAGAGACCATGTGGAACCTGGTACCCGTCAATTTTGTTCTCGAATAATCATCAGGAGTTCTCATGGAATCGCAATTCGGCATCGCCAACGTATGGATCCAGGGTGACTTTGTCACCCGCGCAGTGGCCGTCATCCTGCTGGCCATGTCCCTGGCCTCGTGGATCGTCATCATCATCAAGGCCCTGGACATCGTGAAGTTCAAGAAGCACACCCGTGCCGCCCAGGACTTCTGGCACAGCGAGGACTTTGCCGCCGGCCTGTCCAAGCTGGGCAGCGACAACACCAACCCCTTCCGCCATCTGGCCCTGGAAGGCCGCGAAGCCACGGCCCACCACCGCAACACCAAGGCGCACCTGCACGACAGCCTGGACGTGAGCGACTGGGTCACGCGCTGCCTGCGCAACTGCATCGACGAGTTCACCTCGCGCCTGCAGTCGGGCCTGGCCATCCTGGCCTCGGTCGGCTCCACCGCCCCCTTCATCGGCCTGTTCGGTACCGTCTGGGGCATCTACCACGCGCTGCTGGCCATCGGCACCTCGGGCCAGTCGACCATCGACAAGGTGGCCGGCCCCATCGGCGAAGCGCTGATCATGACCGCCCTGGGCCTGGCCGTGGCCATCCCCGCCGTGCTCGGCTACAACGCCCTGGTGCGCGGCAACAAGTCCATCCTGGGCGGCCTCAACAGCTTTGCCCACGACCTGCACGCCTACTTCGTCACCGGCGCCCGCGTGTCTGCCGGCGGCGAACAGGCCAAGGTGCTGCCGCTCAAGAAAGGCAGCTAAGCCATGGCCTTCGGAACGCAAGACGAAGCCGATGACGTGATGAACGAGATCAACATGACGCCACTGGTGGACGTCATGCTGGTGCTGCTCATCATCTTCATCATCACCGTCCCCGTCATGAAGCACTCGGTGAACGTGGACCTGCCCCGCGCCACCAACCAGCCCGAGGACGTCAAGCCTGAAACCGTGCGCCTCTCGGTGGCGGCCGACGGCAAGTACTACTGGAACGAGTCCCAGGTGACGGACGAGGAGCTCTTCCCGCGCCTGCAGGCCGAAGCGGCCAAGCAGCCCCAGCCGGACCTGCACATCCGCGGCGACAAGGAAGTGCGCTACGAACGCGTGGCCCAGGCCATGGCCAGCGCCCAGCGCGCCGGCGTGCGCAAGATCGGCTTCGTGACCGACCCGCAGTGATGCGCCTGCCGCGCCGCAAGGCGCGGGCGGCCGCCATGCAACGACAGGCCTTCGGGCCTGTTTTGCTTGGTGCCTGCGGTGTCCGCACCGTGATCCCCCACTTTCGCCAAAGATTCTTGCCGGTTCGTGAAGAAATCACTTGACCAGTAATTGCGAATCACTATCATTAGCGAACCGTACAAATCAACGTACCAGGAACTCCTTCATGCAAGCCACCCTGACTGCCGCCACGCTCCTGCGCCCCGCCCCTGCAGACACCCTGCAGCCGCAGCAGGCCGCCGCATTGCGCAGCGCCACCTCGGTGGACGCAACGGTCGCCGTGGACAGCAATGATCTGCTGCAGGGCCAGAAGGCCGTGGCCATCAGCCACAACGGCTCGGTGTACCGCCTGCAGGCCACCAAGCTCGGCAAGCTGATCCTCACCAAGTAAGGACATCTCTCCATTCAACAGGTTTCATCGTGGGGCGACTCCCGGGCTTCCAGTCCGCAAGGGTCGTTTTTGCCAGCCAACGGGCTTGATTGACCCGCGTAGCCAGGCCTTTTTTTCCACGCCAGCCTCCTCGGGCCAGAGCCGACCGCCACCCCGGCGCTCTCCCCACCCAAAGGCCCCCGACGCGGCCGTTTTCCTTGGTGCATGGCCGCCAGCGCGCAGCCAAGGCAAACGCCCGAAATGGGCGGTTTTCACCCTGCTGTTCCGCAACGGGACACGGGTCGGGTGTGAAACACTTCTTGACGTTTCTCCCTTTTGCGGGCACCGCCAGCCAAACTCCATCTGGCAGCCAGCCACACGCCTGCGGCGTCACGCGAAGGGGCCATCCGCCACCCTGTGCACTGCCCGCCCATGACCCAGCCCACCACCGCCCGGCCCGAGATTTCCAAAGCCCAGTTGCTGCAGGAACTGTCGGCTTTTGCCAATCCCAGCGACCGCAAGGGCGTGACCCTGGTGCTGCGCGACCACGTGCTGTACTGGGCCTTCATCGCCACCGTGCTGCTGGCCGGGCCGACGTGGATCAAGGTCGTGGCTGCACTGATGGCGGGCGTGCGCCTGTCCTCGTTCTATACCCTGGCGCACGATGCCGCCCACGGCACCCTGGCCCGTTCCAAGCGCCTGAACTGGGTGCTGGCGCTCGTGGCCGGCGTGCCCGCCACGCACAACTACCGCATGTGGTCGCACGACCACAACAAGGTGCACCACCCTTACACCAACGGCGACCACTTCGACTACTACACGCCCTACTCCAAGGCCGGCTACGACGCGCTGCCCTGGTACCGGAAGGTGCTGGAGCACATCTACCGCGCGCCCCTGGGCATCGGCCTGTGGCTGTACTTCGCGATCCACTGGTTCCCGACCCGCATCTACCCCAACGTGCGCACGCCCAAGGACCAGGTGCCCGAGTCGCGCAAGTACTCCGCCCTGCTGCTGGCCTACCACGGCAGCTACGTGGCCTTCCTGCTGTGGTCGCCCGCCTTCGCCCCCGTCACGGCCCTGCAGGCCGTGCTGCTGGGCTGGGTGCTGCCGCTGTTCACGCTGATGTTCCTGAGCAGCACCTCGCTGTACATCATGCACACCCACCCCAACATCCCCTGGTTCAAGAGCGACGACCTGCGCAGCAACCGCCACAGCCCCGAGGTCTGCTCGGTGGTCTGGGTGCTGCCCGACTGGATCTCCAAGGTAGTCAACAACGTCTACAACCACGCGGCGCACCACGCGCATGCCGGCATCCCGTCCTACCACCTGCTGGCCGCGCAAAAGCGCATGAACGAGCTGGTGGGCCACAAGCTGGTGATCGAGAAGGCCTCGGTGCGCACCCTGCTGCGCACCATGCGCACCTGCAAGCTCTACGACTACGAGAACCACCAGTGGCTGGACTTCAAGGGCCAGCCCAGCGCACCGCGCATCGACCTGGAGCAAAAGGGCCTGGTCGCCCTGCGCAACCCCGTGCGCCGGCCCGCAGCGCCCATCCAGGCCCCCATGCCCAGCCCCTGTGCAGCGCCCAGCAGCAACGGCAACGCCCTGCCCCACCCCATGGCAGACGCAACCGCCTGACACTTGGCATCCCCCAACGAAAAAACCGGCCAAGGCCGGTTTTTTTCATGGGTGGTGCATGCCAAAAGACATGCCGCGGCTCACAGGCCGATGGCGGCGATGCCGGCGCGCGCGACCTGCGCGTCTTCGGTGGACTTCACGCCGCTCACGCCCACGGCGCCCAGGCACTGGCCGTCCTTGAGGATGGCCACGCCGCCTTCGAGCAGGCCGTCGATGGTGGGGGCGCTCAGGAAGGCGGTGCGCCCACCGTTCACGATGTCCTCATAGACCTTGCTGTCGCGGCGGCCCAGTGCGGCCGTGCGGGCCTTGGACGGAGCGATGTGCGAGGACACGGCGGCGGCACCGTCCAGGCGCTGCAGCCACAGCAGGTGGCCGCCATCGTCCACGATGGCGATGGTCACGGCCCAGTGGTTCTTCAGGGCTTCGGCTTCGGCGGCGGCGGCAATGGCCTTGACGTCGGCCAGTTCGAGTTCGTGCTTGGTCTTCATGGGTGCGGTGCGGGTTGGAGGAGGCGCCAACGCGCCCCCAGGGATGGAAACCGGCAAGCATAGCGGCTCCCGGCGGGGCCACCAACTGTGCCTGGGGCGAAAGAATAGTGACCGGGGACAGCGCAATCCCTCACGCCACCGCCCTCTGCGCCGTCCATGGCAAGCCCGTTGGCCGGTGCGGGTATTGCCATTGGGGGGAACGCCTCCACCTAGAATTTGTCCAAACCTGTACCGTGCAGGCACAAGGAGAGATACAGATGAATGACCAAGTCACCACCCTGAACCATTCGGCGGGCTATGGCATTTCGCAGGAAGAGCGCCACAAGGTGCTGCGCAATACCTATTGGCTGCTCGCACTGAGCATGATCCCCACCGTGCTGGGCGCCTGGATCGGCGTCGCCACGGGCATCACGCAGTCGCTGCGCGGCGGCGTGGGCCTGATCGTGTTCCTGGGCGGCGCGTTCGCCTTCATGTACGCAATCGAAAAGACCAAGCGCTCTGCCGCCGGTGTGCCCGTGCTGCTGGCCTTCACCTTCTTCATGGGCCTGATGCTCTCGCGCATGATCGGCATGGTGCTGGGCTTCAAGAACGGCACCGACCTGGTGATGACCGCATTTGCCGGTACCGCAGGCGTGTTCCTGGTCATGGCCACCCTGGCCAGCGTGATCAAGCGCGACCTCTCGGGCATGGGCAAATGGCTCATGGTGGGCGCCCTGGTGCTCATGGTCGGCGCCATCATCAACGTCTTCGTCGGCTCCTCGGCCGGCATGATGGCCATCTCGGTGGCTGCCATCGGCATCTTCAGCGCCTACATGCTGTATGACCTCAAGCAGATCCTGGACGGCGGCGAGACCAACTACATCAGCGCCACCCTGGCCCTGTACCTGGACATCTTCAACGTGTTCCAGAGCCTGTTGGCCCTGCTGGGCATCATGGGCGGCGAGAAGGACTGAGCTTCTTTCGCGCTGCTCCCCCTCAAAAAGGCTCCTTCGGGAGCCTTTTTGTTGACCACGGGCAACGGGCAAGCCTCAACCCCGGCGGCGTGCTGCCGATAATGGAAGTACATGCGCCCTACCGACGACTTTCCCACCGCCCTTTCCGTTCTGCGCCTCCTGGCCGTCTCTGCCGCCCTGCTGGCACTGGCCGGGTGCGACAAGATCACTGCCAGCCTGGGACTGAACGAAGCCCAGCAGAAGGATACCGAGGCCCGGGCCATTGGCGGGGCCTGCCGCCACGCACTGCGCGGCGTGGAAGACTGCTACACCCTCAATCCCAAGGCCCCCAAGGCGGCGGTCTTCGATGGATGGAAGGAGATGGACCAGTACATGCGCGACAACAAGATCGAAGGCACGCCTGCGGTGGTCACCAAGCCGCCCGAGCCAGCGCCCAAGCGTGCGGCAGCGAAGGCCTCTGCGCCCGCCGAGCATTGAACCGACCAAGACGACAAAGGGGCCCTCGGGCCCCTTTGCGCTTCGCGGCGGGTGATGTTCCCCGGCCTCAATCCCGCTCGAACACCGCCATGCTCTCCACGTGCGCCGTGTGCGGGAACATGTTGACCATACCGGCCGCCGTGCAGCGGTAACCGCCCAGGTGCACCAGCAGGCCGGCGTCGCGCGCCAGCGTGGCGGGGTTGCAGCTCACGTAGACGATGCGCTTGGGCGCGATCCAGTTCTCAGCCCCGGCCGGCAGCGGCGCAGCCCCTTCGGCACCAATGCGGGCCTGCTCGATGTCCGCCAGCGCCTTGGCCAACGCGAACGCGCCCTCGCGCGGCGGGTCCACCAGCCATTTCTCGGCCGAGCCGTCGGCGATCAGCATCTCGGGCGTCATCTCGAACAGGTTGCGCGCCACGAAATCGGTGGGCGCCAGGGCCTTGCCGCCTTCGGCCACCAGGCCCTGGTTGAGCCGGTAGTTCTCGCGCGAGCGCGCCACCAGCGTCTCGCTGCCCTCGATGCCCAGCACCTCACGGCCCTGGGTGGCCAGGGGCAGCGTGAAGTTGCCCAGGCCACAGAACCAGTCGATCACGCGCTCGTGCTTTTGCACGTCCAGCAGGCGCAGCGCGCGCGTCACCAGCACGCGGTTGATGTGCGGGTTCACCTGCGTGAAGTCGGTGGGCTTGAAGGGCATGGTGATGCCGAAGTCCGGCAGCGCATAGGACAACTGCTCGCCGCCCTCCTCCATGAGCTTCACGGTCTCGGGACCCTTGGGCTGCAGCCACCATTGCACCTGGTGGGCGGCTGCGAAGTCGCGCAGCCGGGCCAGGTCGTCCGCGCTCAGCGGCTCCAGGTGGCGCAGCACCAGCGCGGTCACGCTGTCGCCGCAGGCCAGCTCGATCTGCGGGCAGGTGTCGCGCGCGTCCATGGAGGCGATCAACGCGCGCATGGGCATCAGCATCGCGTCCACATGCGGGGGCAGCACCGGGCAGGTCTGCATGTCGGCCACATAGCGGCTCTTGCGCTCGTGGAAACCCACCAGCACCGTGCCCTTCTTGATGACGTGGCGCACCGACAGGCGCGCGCGGTAGCGGTAGCCCCAGGCCGGGCCCTCGATGGGGCGCAGCACCATCTCGGCACGCACCTTGCCCAGGTGCCACAGGTTGTCTTCGAGCACGCGCTGCTTGACCGCCACCTGCCCGCCCACGTGCAGGTGCTGCATCTTGCAGCCGCCACAGGCCCCGGCATGCAGGCCGAAGTGCTGGCAGCCCGGGCGCACGCGCTGCGACGATTCGCGGTGGATCGCCGTCAGGCTGGCCTGCTCCCAGTTGTTCTTCTTGCGGTGGGTGTTGGCGGTGACGTATTCGAACGGCAGCGCGCCGTCGATGAACACCACCTTGCCATTGGGCCTGCGGGCCACGCCCTGGGCTTCGAGGTCCAGGGATTGCACGGACAGCCAGCCTTCCGGCAGTTCTCCCGCTTCCTGCTGGGCGGGTTCATACGAGGGGGACAATTCTTTGGGTTCGCTCATCCCCTGATTGTCTCAGAGGCGGCGAACCGTCCCGCCGCCCCTTGCGGCCGGCAGGAAGAGAGGGCGCAATCAGCCGCGGTCGGCGCGCGGTGCGCGGCGGCCACCGGGACCGGTCATGCGGGCTGGTGCAAAGCGGGGCAACTCGTTGATGCGCAGGTCGCAGCCATGGTTGTCCAGCGTGAACACCAGCGTGCTGCCGGGCGCCACGCGGGGCAGCACTTCGTGGATCTGGTAGGACATGTCCACCGGCGGCTCGGGCGAGCGGTAGATGATTTCCTTGGCCGGGCTGTAGACCACGTAGCAGGCAGCGGAGGCGGTCTGGCCAAAGCAGGCGGCCACCAGGGCAGCTGCAGCGTATTTGAATGCGGACATGAGAACTCCTCCTGCGACTTTCGGGTATTGCACCCATTATGCGGGCTTGCAGGGCGCTCGCCAATGCAGGCGTTGCGCGCGTGCCTACCGCAGCACGAGGTGGTTGGTGTGCTTGACCTCTTCCATCACCGCATAGGTGCGCGTTTCGCGCACGCCCGGCAGCTGCCACAGCACGTCGCCAGCAAACACGCGGTAGGCGTTCATGTCGGCCGAGCGGGTCTTGAGCAGGTAGTCGAACCCCCCCGCCACCATGTGGCACTCCATGATCTCGGGGTGCACCTGCACGGCGGCCTTGAACTGGTCGAACACATTCGGCGTGGTGCGGTCGAGCAGCACCTCGACGAAAACCAGCATGCCGGCCCCCAGCTTGAGCGGGTTCAGCCGCGCCTCGTAGCCCAGGATGAAGCCGTCGCGCGTGAGCCGCTGCACGCGCGCCAGCACCGCCGTGGGCGACAGGGCCACGGCTTCGGCCAGCTTGAGGTTGGCAATGCGCCCGTCTTCCTGCAGGATCGACAAAATTCTGCGGTCGATACGGTCCAGATCGGCTTCATTGGTCATTGACTCTAGTGATTCATTCGTTCGAATGGCCAATTTTCGAACATTTATTCATCGCAAGTCCAGACATGATCCGTTTCAGCGGGGCAGACAGCCGTTTGCCCCGAACTTCTCTCACCAAGACGCCGCCATGACCCACCCCACCGCCTTCGCCGACTTCGCCCCGCGCACCCCGCTGGCCAGCCCGCTGCGCGCCGCCATCACCGCGGCCTGCCGCCGCCCGGAACCCGAGGCCCTGGCACCGCTGCTGGAGCAGGCCCGCGTGCCGCAGGAGGTGGCCGCGGCCGCGCAGCAGCTGGCACTGCGCATCGCGGGCGCGCTGCGCCAGCGCAAGGCCGCCAGCGGCCGCGCCGGCATCGTGCAGGGCCTGCTGCAGGAGTTTTCGCTGTCGTCCCAGGAGGGCGTGGCCCTGATGTGCCTGGCCGAGGCGCTGCTGCGCATCCCCGATGCGGCCACGCGCGACGCGCTGATCCGCGACAAGATCAGCAACGGCCAGTGGGAGCCGCACCTGGGCAAGAGCCCCTCGCTGTTCGTCAACGCCGCCACCTGGGGCCTGCTCATCACCGGCAAGCTGGTGGCCACACACAGCGAGGGCAGCCTGGGTGCATCGCTGGGCCGGCTCATCGGCCGGGGTGGCGAGCCGCTGATCCGCAAGGGCGTGGACATGGCCATGCGCATGATGGGCGAGCAGTTCGTGACCGGCGAAACCATTGCCGAGGCCCTGGCCAACGCGCGCCGCATGGAGGCCGAGGGCTTTCGCTATTCCTACGACATGCTGGGCGAGGCCGCGCTGACCAGCGCCGATGCCGAGCGCTACTACGCCTCCTACGAGCAGGCCATCCACGCCATCGGCAAGGCATCGGCCGGGCGCGGCATCTACGAGGGCCCGGGCATCTCGATCAAGCTGTCGGCCCTGCACCCGCGCTACAGCCGCGCGCAATTCGGCCGCGTGATGGACGAGCTCTACCCCCTGGTGCTGCGCCTGACCGAGCTGGCCAGGAGCTATGACATCGGCATCAACATCGACGCCGAGGAGGCCGACCGGCTGGAGATCTCGCTCGACCTGCTGGAGCGCCTGTGCCACGCCGAGAGTCTGGCAGGCTGGAACGGCATCGGCTTCGTGATCCAGGCCTACCAGAAGCGCTGCCCCTACGTCATCGACTTCGTGATCGACCTGGCCCGGCGCACGCGCCGCCGCCTCATGGTGCGCCTGGTCAAGGGCGCCTACTGGGACAGCGAGATCAAGCGCGCCCAGATCGACGGCCTCGCCGACTACCCGGTCTACACGCGCAAGGTGCACACCGACATTTCCTACGTGGCCTGCGCGCGCAAGCTGCTGGCCGCGCCCGAGGCCGTGTACCCCCAGTTCGCCACGCACAACGCCGAGACCCTGGCCACCATCTACCAGCTGGCGGGCAGCAACTACTACGCGGGCCAGTACGAGTTCCAGTGCCTGCACGGCATGGGCGAGCCGCTGTATGAGCAGGTAGTGGGCGCCGTCACCGCCGGCAAGCTGGGCCGGCCCTGCCGCATCTACGCCCCGGTGGGCACGCACGAGACGCTGCTGGCCTACCTGGTGCGCCGCCTGCTGGAGAACGGCGCCAACACCTCCTTCGTGAACCGCATCGCCGACGAGACCATCGCCCTGGCCGAGCTGGTGCGCAGCCCCGTTCAGGTGGTGGACGAAACCGCCGCCCGCGAAGGCACCGCCGGCCTGCCCCACCCGCGCATCCCGCTGCCAGGGGCGCTGTACGGCCATGGCCGCGCCAACTCGCAAGGTCTCGACATCGCCAGCGACGCCACGCTGGCGCAACTGGGCGCCACCCTGCAGGCCAGTGCGCTGCACGATTGGAAGGCCGGCCCGCTCCTGGCCACCGATGCCCCCGCCGGCCCCACCACCCCGGTACGCAACCCTGCCGACCTGCGCGACGTGGTCGGCCAGGTGCAGGAGGCCACGGCCGACGACGTGGACCAGGCACTGAAGCACGCACAGCAGGCGGCACCCGCCTGGGCCGCCACCGCCCCCGCCGAGCGCGCTGCCGCCCTGCAGCGCACGGCCGACCTGCTCGAAGAGCGCCTGCAGCCGCTGATGGGCCTGTTGATGCGCGAGGCCGGCAAGAGCGCCAGCAACGCCATCGCCGAGGTGCGCGAGGCCGTGGACTTCCTGCGCTACTACGCGGCCCAGGTCGCCACCACCTTCGACAACGCCACGCACCTCCCGCTGGGCCCCGTGGCCTGCATCAGCCCCTGGAACTTTCCGCTGGCCATCTTCATGGGCCAGGTGGCCGCGGCGCTGGCCGCCGGCAACACGGTGCTGGCCAAGCCGGCCGAGCAGACGCCGCTCGTCGCCGCCGAAGCCGTGCGCCTGCTGTGGCAGGCCGGCGTACCGCGCGGCGCGGTGCAGCTGCTGCCCGGCCAGGGCGAGACCGTGGGCGCGCGCCTGATCGGCGATGCCCGGGTGATGGGTGCCATGTTCACCGGCTCCACCGAGGTGGCGCGCATCCTGCAAAAGACCATTGCGGGCCGGCTCGATGCCGCTGGCCGCCCCATCCCGCTGATCGCCGAGACGGGCGGGCAGAACGCCATGATCGTGGATTCCTCGGCCCTGGTGGAACAGGTGGTCACCGATGCGGTCTCGTCGGCCTTCGACAGTGCGGGCCAACGCTGCTCGGCCCTGCGCGTGCTGTGCGTGCAGGAGGATGCCGCTGACCGCGTGGTCGAGATGCTCCAGGGCGCCATGGGCGAGCTGCGCATGGGCAACCCCGGTGCCCTCGCGGTGGACGTGGGCCCGGTGATCGACGCGGAAGCCCAAGGCGGCATCCACAGGCACATCGAGGCCTTCAAGGGCCGTGGCCACCGTGTATTCCAGCACTGCCGCAGCGATGCTGCCGAGGCTGCGCAGGGCACCTTCGTGCCGCCCACGCTGATCGAGCTGAACAGCATCAGCGAGCTGCAGCGCGAGGTCTTCGGCCCCGTGCTGCACCTGGTGCGCTATGCCCGCCAGGACCTGGACCAGCTGCTCGACCAGATCAACGCAACCGGCTACGGCCTGACCCAGGGCGTGCACACCCGCATCGACGAAACCATCGCCCGCGTGGTGGACCGCGCGCACGCCGGCAACGTCTACGTCAACCGCAACATGGTGGGCGCCGTGGTGGGCGTGCAGCCCTTTGGGGGCGAAGGCCTGTCGGGAACCGGGCCCAAGGCCGGCGGCCCCCTGTACCTGCTGCGCCTGCTGGCCGAGCGCCCGGCCGACGCGCTGGCACGGACCTTAGCCGCCGCCGACCGCGCCGCCCCGCCCGACCTGGCTGCACGCGACCAGCTGCTGATGCCGCTGCGTGCGCTGGAACGCTGGGCGCAGATGGGCAACCAGGCCACGCTGGCCGCCACCTGCCGCCGCTTTGCCGGCGAAAGCCAGAGCGGCACGGCGCGCACCCTGCCCGGCCCCACGGGCGAGCGCAATGTCTACAGCCTGCTGCCCCGCGCCACGGTGCTGTGCATCGCCTCTGCCGAGGATGACGTACTGACCCAACTGGCCGCCGTGCTGGCCAGCGGCGGCAAGGCCGTGTGGAGCGATGCCCACACCGCCCTGCGCACCACCCTGCCCGCCGAGGTGCAGGCACGCATCGTGACCACGGGGAACGCCCTGGGGGATAGCAGCATCGAACTGGCTGCGGTGCTGCACCATGGCAGCCCTGAAGCCTTGCGCAGCGTGTGCGAACAGCTCGCGCGCCGACCTGGCCCCATCGTCGCCGCCACGGCGCTGCCCCCGGGCAGCACCGTGGTACCGCTGGAGCGGCTGGTCATCGAGCGTGCCCTGAGCGTGAACACGGCCGCAGCGGGCGGCAATGCGAGCCTGATGACCATCGGCTGAGCTTTGTGGAGCGCGCTCACTCGATGGAGATGTTGCGCTCCTTGATCAGCTTGGACCAGCGCTCGCTCTCGCTGGCGATGAAGCGGGCGAAGTCCTCGCGGGTTCCGCCACCGAACTCGTTGTTCTGCGACTGGATGATGTCCCTGACCTCGGGCCGTTCGATCGCCTTGGCGAAGGCTTCATGCAGCCGGGCCACGATAGCCGGCGGGGTTCCCTTGGGCGCGACGTAGCCCATCCAGTTGGACACGGTCACCTGCGGGTAGCCGAGCTCCGCGAAGCTGGGCGTGTCCGGCAGGGTCGACAGGCGCTTGGCCGAGGTGACGGCGATGGGCCGGATCTTGCCGGCCTTGATGGACTGCAGCGCTGCGCCCGTCTGCTCGAACATCAGGTCCACCTGCCCGGCCAGCAGTGCGGTGGCGGCAGGGCCGCCGCCCTTGAACGGAATGCCCACCATGTCGATGCCTGCGGTGCTTTCGAACAGCTCCGCCGAAAGATGGTGTGCGCCCCCGGGCCCCGCGTTGGCAATGTTCAGCGAACCCGGGGCCTTCTTCGCTGCCGTGACGATGTCGGCGACCGTCTTGTACGGCTTGCTGGCGGGGGTCGAGAGCACCAGCGGGCTCTTCTCCAGCAGGATGATCGGAACCAGGCTCTCGGGCGCGAAGTTCAGCTTGGGATAGATCCAGGGATTCACCGCCAGGGGGCCGAAGCTGCCCATGCCGATGGTGTAACCGTCCGGCGCGGCGCGGGCCAGCATTTCCGTGCCGATGTTGCCGCTGGCCCCCGGCTTGTTGTCCACGACCACCGGCTGGCCCAGGATGGCCGAGAGCTGCTGCGCCACCAGGCGTGTCTTGACGTCCGTATTACCGCCCGCGGCGAAGGGCACGATGATCGTGATGGCCTTTGCCGGGTAGGGCGCCGCCCCTTGCTGCGCGTGGGCGAGGCCCGGCGCTGCGCAGGCAAGCAGCGCAGCGGCGATCGCCGTCCTTCGGGTCCATGTGGGTGCGTGCGGTGCATGGTCTGTTCTCCATCTATAGGTGAGGGGTGTGCGGGCCGGCGCTCCTTCAAGTGCGCTTCGGGCACTTCGGGTTTGCGCTTAATTGCATTTTACGGTTGTAATATGCAAAAATAGAACCTATGGAAAACACCAATGCCTGCCCTTCCGGGCAATTCGAGGTCGACGGAGAGGTGCTGCACGCCGTGGATCTGCCGGCCCTGTTCGGTCCGCGCCTGGCGCGCCTGCCGGTGGTACTGCGCCTGCTGCTGGAGAACGCCGTGCGCAACATGCAGGGGGCGGAGAGGGACGCCGCCGTCGATGCCCTGCTCGCCTGGCTGGACACCGGTACCAGCACGGCTGAAATTGCCTTCCAGCCGGGCCGCGTGCTGATGCATGACACGACCAGCACCCCGGCGCTGGTGGACATCGCGGGCATGCGCGACGCGCTGGCAGAGGCCGGTGTCGACCCCGCAGTGCTGAACCCCGGGCTGCCGGTCGATGTCTCGGTGGACCACTCGCTGGCCGTCGAGATCCATGCCCGGCGCGATGCCCTGGCGCGCAACCTGGAGCACGAAATCCGCAGGAACGGCGAGCGCTACCGCTTCCTGCGCTGGGCAGCCGCGGTGCTCGATGGGGTGCGCATCCACCCCCCGGGCACGGGCATCATGCACACCATCAACCTGGAGCAACTGGCGACGGTGGTCACCACCGAGGTCCGGGGCGGCGTGCGCTGGGCCCTGCCCGACATGATGATCGGCACCGACAGCCACACGCCCATGGTCAACGGCATCGGCGTGCTGGGCTGGGGCGTGGGCGGGCTGGAGGCGCAGACCGTGATGTTCGGCATGCCCACCATGCTGCGCATACCCGACGTCATCGGCGTCAAGCTCACCGGCGCCCTGGCGCCCGGCGTGCTGGCGACGGACCTGGCACTGACCGTGACACAGCGCTTGCGCGCAATCGGCGTGTCGGGCGAGTTCGTCGAGTTCTACGGCCCGGGCGTGTCCACGCTGACTGCAGGCCAGCGCAGCGTGGTGGCCAACATGGCACCCGAATACGGCGCCACGACCGGCTTCTTCCCGGTGGACGGCCAGACCACCGCCTACCTGCTTGGCACGGGCCGCAGCGCGGCGCAGGTGCGGCTGGTCGAGGCCTGCCTGCGCTTTGCCGGGCTGTGGTTCGACCCCGAGGCCGAGCCCACCTTCACACGCCGCATCGAGGTCGACCTGACCACGGTGGGCATGCACATCGCCGGCCCGCAAAGGCCGCAGGACCTGCTCGACCACGGCGATGCGGCGCGGGTTCTGCGCGCCATCGGCTTCACGCCGCGGGCGGACGCCGGGCCGGGTGCGGGACTGCCGCGCCATGCCATCGCCATCGCCGCGATCACCAGTTGCACCAACACCTCGGACCCGGCCCTGCTGATCGCCGCCGGCCTGGTGGCGCGCAAGGCGCGCGCGCTGGGCATGCAGGTGCCCCACTGGGTCAAGACCTCGCTCGGGCCCGGCTCTCCGGCCGCCGCCTCGTACCTGAAGCGCGCCGGCCTGCTGGACGACCTGTCGGCCGTGGGTTTCGACATCGTCGGCCATGGCTGCACCACCTGCATCGGCAACCCCGGCCCCCTGCCCGAGATCATCCGCAGCGAGCTGGCGCAGGGCCGCATCCGCCCGGTGGCGGCGATCTCGGGCAACCGCAACTTCCCCGGGCGCGTGCACCCCGACCTGGACCTGGGCTTCCTCATGTCGCCCCCGCTGGTCATCGCCTTCGCGCTGGCCGGCGATGCCGAGCGCAACCTGCGCGAAGAACCGATCCAGACCCTGGCCGACGGGCGCCAGGTGTTCCTCCGCGACCTCTGGCCCAGCCACGGGGAGGTCGCCCGCATCACCGCGCAGGCAGTGCAGGCACCCGACTTCGCACGCGACTTCCGCATCGCCAGCCAGTCGCCGCTGTGGCACCAGCTGGACGCGCCGGCCACGCCGCGCTTTCCCTGGGACCCGGCGTCCACGGCCCTGCGGCGCCCGCCGTTCGCCTCTCTCGACCAAGGCAGCCAGCTGGGCCGCTACACGGCCTACCCGCTGCTGGTTGTCGGCAACGACATCACCACCGACCACATCTCCCCCGCCAGCGCCATTCCGCCCGACAGCCTGGTGGCCGACTTCCTGGTGGCGCGCGGCGATGACCGCAACGACCTCAACGTCTTCGCCTCGCGGCGCGGCAACTGGGAAGTGATGCTGCGCGCGGCCTTCCACAGCAAGACGCTGGTGAACCGGCTGGCCCCCGGCGCGCCCGTGGCCCACACCCTGCACGCCCCAAGCGGGCAGGTGCTGCCGATCTGGGAGGCCGCAGCGCGCTACCGCGAGGAAGGCCACGCCGTGGTGCTGGTGGCCGGCGAACGCTATGGCACGGGCTCATCGCGCGACTGGGCCGCCAAGGGCCAGCGGCTCCTGGGCATCCGCGCGGTGCTGGCCATGGGCTTCGAGCGCATCCACCGCTCCAACCTGGTGGGCATGGGCATCCTGCCGCTGCGCTTTGCCCGGGGTGTCGGCCCCGACACCCTGGCCCTGCAGCCGGGTGACCGCATCGTGGTGGACGCCCCGGCCCAGGGACTTGACCCGCGCTGCCAGGTACCCGTGGAGATCTTGCGCGCCAACGGCACGCGCGAGACCCTGGTGACCACCGCGGGGGTGGAGACCCAGCTCGAAGTGGAACTGCTGCGCAACGGCGGCGTGATCCCGCTGATCCTGCGCCAGACGATGGCCGCTCATGCGAAAACACCGGTCGCAGCGTAGGTCCGCGGGCGCCGGGCGTGGAAAATCGGTCCCCATGAAGACCGAATCCACCATTCCGGCCCAGATCATCGCGCTCGCCCAGTCCGAGCAGTGGGCGCTGGGCACGCACCTCAAGGCCCAGGGGCTGGCCGACCGCCTGCGCGTGTCGCGCTCGCCCATCAACGACGCACTGCAACTGCTGGCGGACAAGGGCGTGCTGTCGCGCGAGCGCAACCGCGGCTACTTCCTGGCGGCCCTGCCCACGGACCTGTCCAGCGAGACACTGGAGGAGATCGGTGTGTCCGAGACCGACGCCGTGGGCACAGCCTACTTTCGCATCGCCGAGGACCGGCTGCGCGGCCTGTTGCCGGACAGCATCACCGAAACGGCCCTGCGCGCGCGCTACCAGCTCACGCTGGGCCAGTTCACCGCCGTGCTGGGCCGCATCGCCCAGGAGGGCTGGGCCGAGCGCAAACCGGGCTACGGCTGGGAGTTCACCTCCATGCTGACCACGCCCGACAGCCTGCTGCAGTCCTACCGGCTGCGCCTGGCGCTGGAGCCGGCGGCCTTGCTGGAGCCGGGCTACCAGCTCGACGCCCAGGTGCTTGCGCGCTGCCGCGCCGCCGAAATGCATTTGCTGCAGGGCGGCATCGCCACCGACACGGCCGACCAGTTGCACGACCGGGGCGTGCGCTTCCATGAGTCGCTGATCGAGGCCTCGGGCAATGCCTTCTTCATCGACACCATCCGCCGCGTCAACCGCGTGCGCCGCCTGCTCTCGTACCGCTCGATGAAAGACCGCAGCCGCTACCAGCAGCACTGCGAGCAGCACCTGCACATCCTGCAACTGCTGGAGCACGAGCGCAACGAAGAGGCATCGCTGGCGATGCGCGAACACCTTTCCAGCACGCTGCGCAACCTGGCGCAGATCAGCGACCTCCTGCAGGCCCCCTCCGCCCCGCGCGGCAAGCCCCCAGCACCCACGGCATGAACACCTCCGCATCCCCCGACCTCCTTCAGGCCCTTGCGCCCACCGGCGTGCTGCGCGCCTCCATCAACCTGGGCAACCCCATCCTCGCGCGCCGCGACGGCGACGGCCAGGCCGCGGGCGTCTCGGTGGACCTGGCCCAGGCCTTCGTCCACCGGCTGGGCATCGGGCTCGAGCTCGTCGTCGTCGACGCGGCGGGCAAGTCGGTGGACGTGGTCACCGAGGAAAGGGCCGACATCGGCTTCTTCGCGATCGACCCGGTGCGGGGTGCTGGCATCGCCTTCACCGCGCCCTACGTGCTGATCGAAGGCGCCTACCTGGTGCGCGATGCCTCGCCGCTGCACAACAACGAGGACGTGGACCGCCCTGGCCAGACCATCACGGTCGGCAAGGGCAGCGCCTACGACCTGTACCTCACACGGGAAATCCGGCATGCGCAGATCGTGCGCGCCCCCACCTCGCCCACGGTGGTGGACACCTTCGTGGAACAGCACCTGGATGTCGCGGCCGGCGTGAAGCAGCAGCTGCAGGCCGATGCACAGCGCATCGCCGGCTTGCGCCTGCTGCCCGGGCGCTTCATGGTGATCCAGCAGGCCATGGGCCTGCCGCGCTCCCGGGATGCGGCCGCGGTCCGATTCCTGGGGGCCTTTGTCGAGGAGGTGAAAGCCAGCGGCTTTGTCGCGCAGGCGCTGGCCAGGCATGGCATCGAGGGCGCTTCCGTTGCACCAGCCGAGCAAAGGCAGGACTGAAAGCGCCGCCTTGGGGCAAGGCCCATCGCCATGAAGTGAGCAACCAACGGCGCACCTCCGGTGTGCGGCAATCATTCGATCAACTTGCCCACTGCACCCGGAAATGGGCGCCCGCCTCCATTGAGCAGCGCCGTGAGACCCGCACGAACACATCTTGATGCAGGTCACGCTGGGGAACCTGCACTTGACCGACCATGGGAAGGCCTCCGGGCAAGAACGGTGCCGGCGCACCGCCCAGGCGAGCCCCCCAGATCCCTCCCCCATGAACATTTCCGAGCTCATCGTCACTCAGGCGCCCGATGGCATCCTGTTCGTATCGGACAGCGGCACCATCGTGCTTGCCAACGAGGCGCTGTGCACGCTGTCAGGCTACCAGCGCCATGAACTGCTTGGAAAGTCCGTCGAGCTCTTCCTGCCAACCGATCTGCACCGATTGCATGTGGAAAACAGGCAGCGCTATGCGCTCGACCCCCAACGCCGACCCATGGGGACCATGGGGAACCTGACCCTGCTGCGCAAGGACGGTGCGTGGGTACCGATAGACATCGCACTGAGCCGTCTGGATGCTGAAGGCCATGTCGGCACGATCGCTTTTGTCCGGGATACGAGCGAGACCAAACAGTCAGAGCGGCAACTGCAGCACCAGGCAACGCACGACGCGCTGACGGGTCTGACCAATCGCTGGCTGTTGGGTGAGTACCTGCGTCAAGCCATTGCGCATGCAGAACGCGCAGGCAGGCGGATCGCACTTTTGTTGCTGGACCTTGATGGCTTCAAGTCAGTCAATGACACCTTCGGGCACGCCGTTGGAGACAAGCTGCTGGTCGATGTGGCTGGGCGTCTGACAGCGCAAGTGCGTGCCAGCGATGTCGTTGCACGCATTGGCGGCGACGAGTTTGTGATTTTGCTGCGGGAGGTCGAACAGCTTTCGGACGCAGTCGCGGTAGCCGACAAGCTGGTTGCTGCGCTCTCACTCCCTCGCATCGTCGACGGCATTACAGTCCAGACAGGCTGCAGCCTGGGTATCGCCATGTACCCTGTGGACGCACAAGAGCCCGACACATTGATGCGTTGCGCCGACCTCGCCATGTACCACGCCAAGGCACAGGGCCGGGGGCGCAGCATCGTGTTCATGCCCGGGATGTCGGATCTGACAGGGGCCGCCGGACGCACTTGAGTCTGAAACCCGCAGTCGGCGCGTCAGGCCACGCCTCAGCCAAGCAGCCGGGTGCGCAATTGTGCCCAGGCGGTGGCCGAGGCCCCTGCGTCGCCTGCCGCCGCAAGCGCTTCCAGTTGCTTTGCCACCCGGCCGTCCTCTGCCCAGCCCAAAGTGCGGAACACGGTGGCCAAACTGTGAGACAAGCGCTGCAGCGCCGCGAGATCGCCCGACTGCAATGCGGCGTCACCCGCCGCCAGGTCGTGTTCAAACTGCACAAGGCACTTGGCCCGGTAGGCACGGAACAGGCCTGCGTCTCCGCCAAAATAGGCAAGTATTGCGTCGCCATCCTCGCTTTCGCTCCCGCAGGCGGCTGGCTCGATCGGTACATCTGCAGCGGGTACCGGGGCGACGTCATTTCCAAGAAACGCATCCAGCACACAGGCCTGCAGTTGGGAGACCGAAGCCGGCTTGCGCAAGATACGCCATATGCCACGGCCTTCAAGCCGCGCCTGCTTGTCCAGGTTCACACCCGCGCTGAAGATGACCAGCTTGGCGCCAGCGAGTAGCGCGGGTTCGGAATGCAACCGGTCCACCAGATCGTAGCCAGACAAGCCGGGCAGCATCAGATCCGTGATGACCAGCCCCACAGGACGCTCTTGCAGCACGGTCAAGGCGCTTTCCACGTCGCCGCACACTGTCAGATCCACCCCTTGGTCTTCCAATGCCATGTCGATGAAGCGCGCAATCGAGGCGTCGTCTTCCACCAGCAACACGCGCCGATCCGGCACAACAGACGATTTGGTCATAGGGCCCCACTCAGTGCTCAGGAAGCAGCCCTGGTTTCCGCGCTCTGGGCGAGAAGCGCGGGCAACTCGAGCACCAGCCGAGGCTTGTGGATGAGGTTCACCCCCTGCAGCGCAAATGCATAGGGGGCGCGCTGGGATTCGTCCAACGAGGTCACGACGATGAGGCGGCTCCTGGCGAACTGGGGGTGAGAGCGCAGCGTCGTGATCAGGGTTGCTCCATCGATTCCGGGCAGCAGAATGTCCACGATCAGGATATCAGGCTGGATCTGGCCGTACATGGCCAGCCCGGTGATGCCGTCATTGGCAATGTGCAACTGCCAGGCCGGAAAGTGCTGCTCCACCAGCAAAGACACCAGGTTCTGGAAGTGGATGGAATCCTCGATCAGCAGCACCTTCTTCTCGCCGGGTGCCTGCACACGCCCATCTTCAAGCTCCGGGAGCGGCGTGGCTGGGTGCCTGAAAGGCTCGCGCGCTGCGACAGCAGACACCGTCGCATCGGCCAGAGGCACAGATCCGCCAGAGCGCGAACGCAACCACTGCTCCACCGAGCGGCGCGAAATACGCCGGTGCCCTCCCGGAGTCTTCCAGGCCTGCAGTTCATTGCGGTCCACCATCAGTTGCACCGAACGCACGGCCATTCCAAGCATCCGCGCAGCCTCGAAGGTAGTGAGCTGGTCGGCTGCAGGAGAAGCGTCGAGAGATTTTTCAGTTTTCATGACTACGCTATTTTACTTGCAAACGATTTGTATTGACACCGCTTGCAAATGAATTAAATGATTGATATGATACAAAAAATGCAAATTCATATCGAAATTGCAAATTCGCCTAATTGTCAGCATCCACCCAGGACATCCATGAAAAAAGTACTCATCGTCGAAGACCACGCCGACATCCGCAAGCTGCTGCACATGACCATGGAGTTTGAGGATTTCGAGATCTACGAAGCCGCCAACGGCGATGTGGGACTGGAAATGGCGCGCGCCCACTCACCCGATGTGGTGTTGCTGGACATCATGATGCCTGGCACCCTGTCGGGGCTGGAAGTCTGCCGCTGCATCAAGGCCAATCCCGCCCTGAAGCACACCAAGGTCATCATGCTCACCGCACGTGGCCAGGCCGAAGACCGGCGCGATGGCATCAAGGCGGGCGCAGACGAATACCTCATCAAGCCTTTCAGCACCATCCAGGTACTGGAAGCAATTTACCGGCTTGAAATCGCCCATGACCGGAGCCATTCCGATGCCTTCCCCCTTTGAAGGCGAGAGCACTCGCTTCGACGAAGCGGCAGCTGAACAGATGCTGCGCTTCGTGGAAGACTTTGGCCACATGTACCGCGAGAGAAACAAGGCACTCGAAGACATAACTCGGGCGCACAATGAGGCATTGCTGCAGTTGTGCATGGCCGCCGAAGCCCGCGATGATGATACTTCCGTGCACATTGTCCGCATAGGTTTTCTGGCCGAGGCGCTGGCACTGCTCCTGGGATCGACACCGGGCTTTGCCAGCTTGTTGCGGCGTGCTGCACCCATGCATGACATCGGCAAGATCGGCACCCCGGATCATGTGCTCAAGAAGGCAGGGCCGCTCACCAAAGAAGAGCGGGAAGTCATTCAACTGCACCCCGCCATTGGCGCACAGATCATCGGCAAATCCCGGGTGCCTGTGTTTCTGCTTGCCGCAGAAGTGTCGCTTACCCATCACGAGCGCTACGACGGCACAGGCTATCCCAGCAGGCTGGCAGGCCAGGACATCCCCCTGTCGGGCCGCATCACGGCCATCGTGGATTTTTACGACGCATTGACCATGGACCGCGTCTATCGCCCCGCATTCAGCCCGCAAAAAGCCCTGTCGATGCTCATCGAACAGCGCGGCACGGCATTCGACCCCGTGATCGTGGACACTTTCGTCCAGCACTTCGAACATTTGGACGCGTTGCGGCGCAAGGTCACGGAGCAACGCCCCACTTTCGCCGATCTGATCGACGCACCCTGAATCGTCCTCCTACCAGGATAACGCCATGCCTTTCATCCTTCGAATCGCTTTCACAAGCGCACTTGCCAGCCTGATGCTCAGCGGGCCCGCTCTGGCAGGCCCGGTGCAGGAAAAGATATCGGCACGGCATGCCGTGCGCGTCTGCATCTGGCCCGATTACTACGGCATCACGTTTCGAAACCCGCGCACCCAGCAACTGGCGGGGATAGACATCGATCTGTCCGCCGAGCTGGGCAAGGATCTCAAAGCGAAGGTAGAGTATGTAGAGACGTCGTTCGCCACCCTGGTCGAAGACCTGCAGGCGGACCGTTGCGATGTGGGCATGTTCGCCATTGGCATGCTGCCCCAGCGCATGGCGCACCTCAGGTTCACCCAGCCCTACCTGAGCAGCGATATCTACGGGATCACCACCAAGAGCAATGCCGTCATCAAGCAATGGGCCGACATCGACCAGCCTGGCGTGCTGGTGGCCGTGCAGGCAGGCACCTTCATGGAACCCGTGATGGGCGAACGCCTCAAGCATGCCAAGCTGGTGAGGATATCGCCCCCAGCCACGCGCGAGCGGGAGCTCGAAGGTGGTCGGGTGGACGTGTTCATGACCGACTTCCCCTACAGTCGCCGCTTGCTCGACAATGCCGACTGGGCACGCCTGGTGTCCCCGCCCAAGCCGGTGTTCGTGCTGCCCTATGCCTACGCCGTCAAACCGGGCGACGATGCATGGCTCAAGACCGTGGATGACTTCGTGGCACGCATCAAGCGTGACGGCCGGCTCGATGCTGCGGCCGCAAGGCACGGGCTGACCGAGATCGTCGTGCGTTGACATGGCATACCCCTTCACCCGCAGCCCGCCCTGGCGCCACGCCCAGGGCCTGGTGAAGCTCAGCCGCAAGGGCAGCAACACGGCGCTGCTCTGCGGCCTGCTGCTGGTGGCAGGTATCCTAGCGGCCACGGCATGGATATCCCTGAAAGACCGGACCAAGGCCATCGCCTCCGGCACCGAAAAGGCCGAACTGCTGGCACGTGTGCTGGAGGACCAGACGACCCGCACGGTGGAGAGCGGCCTCTTCATCCTCGCCACCATGGGCGATGCCAATGCATTGCACGCCCCCGGGGCCGACCTGCCGCGCACCGAGGCGTTTCTGCGCGAGGCATTGGCAGGCGCCCCCTTCCTGCGCACGGTGCTGGTCGCCGATGCCACCGGGCTGGTCATCGCCAGCAGTGCGCCACAGGAGGCGGGGGTGACCATTGATCTGCGCAAGCTGGGGCCGCGCCCGCAGAAGGGCAAAACCACCCTGGGCCCCTGGATCGCGGGCCGGGGCGTGGGCAGCCTGCGCGCCGGCGCACCGCAAGGCCCCACCCCAGCGGGCCTGGGCTTCATTCCGCTCATGCGCAAATTCGTCACGCCCGATGGCCAGGACTTGCTGCTGATCGGGTTGATCAACCCCGACGCGCTGGCCAATCAACAGCAGTTGGCCGTAGGCCAGGTCGGCTTCAGCTCCGCGATCGCATCGTACGACGGCCAGATTCTGGCGACCTCCCAAGACAGCGCACTCCAAGGGGCCAAAGCCAGCGATCTGCCCGTGTTCCGCGCATACCTGCCCGCGCGCGAGCACGGCAGCTATGTGGGCCAGGGACTGGGTGGCGGCAAACAGATCGTCGCCTTCCGCCTGTCCCGGACGCAGCCGCTTGTGGTCCTCGTGGAGGAGCCGCTGGATGCCGCGATCACCCGCTGGTGGACCGAATCCCAGGGCTACATCTGGCTCAGTTGCGCAGCGACCCTGGTGGTGCTGCTGCTCTCGCTAGTGGCTTGGCGCAGCCTGCGCTCGCGCGAGGCCGCCAGCCACGCCTCCAGGCAGGCCCAGATCCGCATTGCCCACAGCGAACGCGAGCTGGCAGTGCTGATGCGCAGCGTGCAGGAGGTCATCTTTCGCACCAATACCGCCGGCCGCATCACCTTCGTCAACGCCCGGCTGGCATCGCTGGTTGGTGGCAGCGAATCCGCGGCCATCGGCCGTCCGCTGCAGGAACTGGTGGAGCCCGGCAGCCGGCCCGCGGTGGAAGGTCTTTTTGCCAACGGCGAGGCGGGCGGAGTGCGCAACTGCCAGGCCATGTTTCGCCTGGAGAACGGCCGCCAACTGCTGTTCGACGTGGCACTGGTACCCCTGATCGATGATGGTGCGGTCATGGGCTTCGCGGGCAGTGCGGTAGACGCGACCGAGCGATGGATCGCACAGCAGAACCTCCAGAACGAACTGGAATTCCGCGGCCTGATGCTGGAAATGAATCCACTGCCTATCTCAATGACGGACATGGAAGGGCGGCTGATACTGGTGAACCGCGCCTGGGAGGAGTACCAGGGGCGCAAGCGCGCGGAAGTTATTGGCCTGCTCCTGCCCGACTTTCTGCCCACTGAAGAAAGCACTGTCCATGCGGCGGCCGACTGGCAACTGCAGCAGCGTGGCGGCCAGGTAATGTTCGAGACCCGGGTACTACACGGTGGCAGAACCTGGCGAGATACGCGGGTGACGAAGGCGGTGGTGACCGATGCCAGCGGGCAACCCACGGGCATTCTCTGTACGCTAATGGATGTCAGCGACTTCCGCGAAGCAGAGCGGTTGACCCGCGAAGCGCATGAGGCCGCAGAGGAGGCGTCTCGTTCCAAATCCGAGTTCGTGGCCAACATGAGCCACGAGCTGCGCACCCCCCTGCAGTCCATCATGGGATTTTCCGAACTGGGCATGCTGCGCGGCAAGGCCGACGCCCGGCTGGCGGGCATGTTCGAGGACATCCACCGCTCCGGCGAACGCATGCTCTCGCTGGTCAACGACCTGTTGGACGTGGCCAAGCTGGAAAGTACCGTGGGCACCTTCCACCTTGAGCGGGTGGATCTGCGCGGCATCATCCACCCCGTGCTGCGCGAGCTGGAGCCGCTGCTGGCCCAACGCAAACTGCACCTGGAGGTGGCACTGGGCGACCTGCCGCTCACGGCCAAGGTCGATCCGGTGCGGTTCCAGCAGGTCATCCGCAACGTGGTGGCCAACGCCATCAAGTTCTCGCCCGAAGCATCGTCCATCACCCTGCTGGGCAGGGTCGACCGAAGAGGCCAGATCCGACTGGCCGTGCGGGACCATGGCCCGGGAATCCCGCATGAAGAGCTCAGCGCCATCTTCGAGGCCTTCAAGCAATCCAGCCAGACCAAGGACGGCTCGGGTGGCACGGGTCTGGGCCTGGCCATCTGCAAGAAGATTGTGGAGGCCCTGGGGGGGCAGATCTACGCCGAGAACGTGCGGCAAGGCGGCTCGGTGTTCCACATCATTCTCCCCGCGCGCGGGGCTACCGAGACCATGCCGGCCGAACTTTAGAGGTCAGCAGCGCCAGTTCTCCAAGGAGCGACACGCAGGCTTTGGAACGAACGCCTATGAGGCATCTCCAGCCTCTGAAAAAGCATTCGATCGCATCCGGCTGGGCGAAGTGCTGCGCCTCTAGCGACTCTCGATGGTTGCACGCCAGCCAATGGCACGCCACCTTCAAGCAAGGGGCTTTATCCGAGCTTCGCCTCAAAGCACCCTTGGCTTCCATCGCCCGTCCCGGCACCTGCTGCTGGTGAGGCCGTCGAACTCAGCATCTGTGAAAAATGATTTCTCCTTGGTATTGATTTTTTCTTTTTTATCATTAAAATTGCGAAAAGATCATTTCAACCAAAAGACGGTTCCATCGATGACATCAATTTCACCTTATCAAGCAAATTCAACTGACCCATCCCACACCAAGGCGGAGGCTGGTGAGTACCTGGCCTTTCGACTTGGCACTGAGGCGTATGGCATAGGAATCCTTGGAGTTCAAGAAATCAGGTTCTACGAAAAGCCGACCCAGATAGCAGGCGCCCCGCCGCACGTGAGAGGGATTCTTGATCTCCGCGGGGTGAGCGTGCCCGTGGTGGATTTGCGGGTATGCCTGGGTCTTGACGCGCACTTCAACAGTTCCACCGTCACTGTCGTCATCAACCTGCCAGGACATCAGACCATTGGCGCAGTTGTTGACTCGGTCTCGGACGTGGTGGCCCTTGCAAAGGACCAGATACGAAATATGCCGTCCATGGGCGAATACGGCGAGGCACGGCATGTGACAGGACTTGCCTGCATCTCCCAGGAGTCCTCCGAGCTAACCCTGCTTCTTATCGACATCCCCCAACTGATGGCACGCGCCCAAGTCGCCGGTGCTGTAACCCACTAAGAAAGAATTTATGAACTTCAACAACATGACGGTACGCGGCAAACTGACTGCTGCATTCGGCCTCCTGGCGCTCCTGGTTTTGCTGGTGGCGGGACTATCTTGGAAGGCAATTTCAGACGCCAACGCCGCATTCGTAGGCTATCTGGAGGGCGTGAATGCACGATCAGAAATGGCCCAATCTGTTCGGATGGAAGTGGACAACCGTGCCATCGCTGCCCGCAATCTTGTTCTTGTGACCAAACCTGCAGATCTTGCAGAAGAGAAGACGAAGGTCCTTGCAGCACACAAAAATGCTACGGAACAGCTGGAAAAACTGAACAAAATGATCGCCAGTGCCAGCGATGCGGGAGAAAAAGCACGCAAGTTGATCAGCGAGCTCGACGCCATCGAGGCGCGCTATGGACCTGTAGCCTTGGCCATCGTGGACATGGCGTTGAACAACAAACACGATGAAGCCATTGCAAAAATGAATGAAGAGTGTCGCCCGTTGCTCGCCGCACTCATCGCAAAAAGCACCGAATACGACAACTACACGAAGGAGCAAGCCAAATCTCTCACAGAAGAGTCTGCTGCTCGCTTCGCCACGCAGCGGAGCATGCTGATTGCGGCATGCGCCATCGCATTCTTGGCAGCAGCCATTGCAGGGTTTTTGATCACCCGCAGCTTGACCAAGTCATTGGGTGGTGAGCCTGGCGAGTTGGGAGCGACCGCACAGCGTGTTGCCAAGGGCGACTTGAGTCTGGTCCTGGGCGCGGACAGCGCCCCAGCCGGCAGCGTGCTGGCATCCCTCGGCACCATGCAGGCGAACCTGGCCGAAATCGTGGGCCAAGTGCGCGGGGCGTCAGACTCCATTGCGACCGGCTCAACCCAGATTGCGACGGGCAACATTGACCTGAGCCAACGCACTGAAGAACAAGCCAGTGCGCTGCAGCAGACCGCCTCCACCATGGAAGAACTGGGCACTACCGTGCGCCACAACGCGGACAACGCCAACCAAGCCAACCAATTGGCTATGGGCGCCTCAGAAGTGGCAGTCAAAGGCGGCGAAGTGGTGAATCAGGTGGTTGGCACCATGAAGGGCATCAATGACAGCAGCAAGAAGATTGCAGACATCATTGGGGTAATCGACTCCATTGCTTTCCAGACCAACATTCTGGCGCTGAATGCTGCTGTAGAAGCCGCACGGGCCGGTGAGCAAGGCCGTGGCTTTGCCGTGGTGGCCAGCGAGGTGCGCAACCTGGCACAACGCAGCGCCCAAGCAGCCAAAGAGATCAAGACGCTGATCACTGACAGTGTCACCCAAGTTGAACAGGGCTCGGCATTGGTAGACCGGGCTGGCGAGACAATGCAAGAGATCGTTGCCTCCATTCGGCGAGTTACCGACATCATGGGTGAAATCAGTGCAGCGAGCCGCGAACAAAGCACGGGCGTGACCTCGCTGGGCCAGTCGGTCGCGCAGATGGACCAAGTCACTCAGCAGAATGCTGCACTGGTCGAGGAAAGCGCAGCAGCCGCCCAAAGTCTGCAGCTCCAGGCTGAGCAACTGGTTCAAGCAGTGTCTGTCTTCAGTCTTCCCACAAGCGGCGTAAGTCCTAAGTTGCCGTCGCATGGACAACGCGGCCTGGCAAACGTGGAGCGTCATCACTTCAACGCGCAGTCTCTGTCCCACACCCCTTCGTTTGATCGCCCGACGAAGCAAGTGTCGAACGTTCGCCCTTCCAAGCCCAAACAGGTCGCCGCTGCCGCGACTGATGGCCAAGGCGACTGGGAAAATTTCTGAGCTGCTCAGAAATAGCCGACACCAGAAATAGGTGCAAGAGCCCATTGGGGAAGTCGCCCAACGAACTCCAAACATCGACGACATCCAGATGTCCCACGACCTATGAATCTATCTGAGCTCATCATTTCCCAGGCGCCAGATGGCATCCTGTTCATATCCGACAGCGATGCCATCATGCTCGCCAACGACGCGCTTTGCAATTTGGCAGGCTACCAATCCCACGAACTGGTGGGTCAATCTGTCGACATCTTTTTGCCTGCGGACCTTCGCAGGTTGCATGCCCAAAGCAGATGGGCCTACGTTGAAAACCCCCAGCACCGGCCCATGGCCACCTTGGGCGAATTGACACTCTTGAGAAAGGATGGAACGACGTTGCCTGTGGAAATCGCACTGAGCCGCGTCGTCGACGCGGTGGAAAGCGGCACGATCGCATTTGTTCGAGATGCCAGCGAAACGAAGAAATCAGAACGGCAGTTGCAACATCAGGCCACGCACGACGAGCTGACTGGACTGGGCAATCGCCGGTCCTTTACCCAGCAGCTCGACCAGGCGCTGCTGCAAGCAGATCGCACTGGTCGTCAGGTAGCGCTGTTACTGCTGGATCTGGATGGCTTCAAGTCGGTCAATGACTCCTATGGGCATTTGATCGGAGACAAACTCCTGGTAGCGAGTGCGAAGACTCTGAAAGCGCATGTGCGCGCCAGCGATGTGGTGGCACGCTTTGGCGGCGATGAGTTCGTAGTTTTGCTGCGGGATATCGAAAAGCTATCCGATGCAGTTGTCGCGGCCAATAAGCTTGTAGCCGCGCTTTCGCTGGATCGAATGATCGACAATGTTTCGATCAAGACAGGATGCAGCCTGGGCATAGCCCTGTATCCTAAAGATGCAAGGGATGCGGAAGCCCTGAACCGCTGTGCGGATCTGGCCATGTACCAAGCCAAAGCGCAAGGCAAAGGGCGGAGTATCCCCTTCTCATCTGAAATGCAGGACATGATTCAAACGGTCAGGCTGGTATGACGCGGCGATTCAGTAGCACGCACTTCTGCGCCGAAGGTTGTACGAGGCCATGAAATACGCCCCGCTGTCTTTCTCCTTACCCTGGGAATCATGATGCTGAAAAGAATACAAATTGAGCATCTCACCTTGGGCATGTACGTGCACGATTTCTGTGGTTCGTGGATGGACCATCCGTTCTGGCGGGCGAAGTTCGTGCTCAAGGAGCCCAAGGACTTGGCACGCATCAAGGCCGCGTCCATCGAAGAGGTCTGGATCGATACCACCAAGGGCCTGGACGTGGCGGCCGGTGTGCGCTCCGTCTCGCGCGAGGAGGCCGACTTCCAGGTGGAGACCGATTTCGGCATGCTTGACAAGCTGCCGCCCCTGGTTGTGGACCCGCCGCCTTCGCCTTCGCCCCGCCGTGCGCGGGGCCGGGCACCTACCAGCATGCACAGCGAGCTTCAGGCGGCGGCGTCCATCTGCGAGGAGGCCAGGCAGGCCATGGTCTCGATGTTCAGCGAGGCACGCATGGGCAAGGCGGTGAATTCCGACAATGCACGCAGCTTGGTGGAGGAGATTTCCGACTCCGTCACGCGCAACCCGAGCGCCCTGATCAGCCTGGCCCGCCTCAAGACAGCCGACGACTACACCTACATGCACTCGGTGGCGGTTTGCGCGTTGATGGTGGCATTGGCCAAGCAGATCAACCTCAATGAAGAACACACCCGCAGCGCCGGCATGGCCGGGCTGCTGCACGACCTGGGCAAGGCGGCCATACCGCTGACCGTGCTCAACAAGCCGGGCAAGCTCACGGATGAGGAGTTCACCGTTATCCAGAGCCACCCGGTGCAGGGCTACCTCATGCTGCAGGA
>NZ_AKJX01000132.1 GCF_000276605.1 Acidovorax sp. CF316
TTTTCTTGGCCCACCTTCTTTTGGCGACGCAAAAGAAGGTGGGTGCGCCGCCGGGCGCACATCCCGGCCTCCGCCCTAAGCAAAAGAACAGAAGCAACCACAGCCGCCAAGCAGCAGCACCACCACCACCACAAAGCACAATACCAACAATCCAGACAGCCGCCGCAGCAAGCACGCCCTCATGACCACACCAAGCCCCACCCCCATCCGCCTCACCCAGTTCTCCCACGGCGGCGGCTGCGGCTGCAAGATCGCCCCCGGCGTCCTCTCCGAAATCCTGAAAACCAGCGGCGCAGGACTCGCCGCACTGCTCCCCAAAGAACTGCTGGTAGGCATCGAAACCGCCGACGACGCCGCCGTCTACCAGCTCAACGACGAGCAGGCCCTCATCGCCACCACCGACTTCTTCATGCCCATCGTCGACGACCCGTTCGACTTCGGGCGCATCGCGGCCACCAATGCCATCAGTGATGTGTATGCCATGGGCGGGCGCCCCATCATGGCGCTGGCCATCGTGGCCATGCCGGTCAACCAGTTGCCGGTGGAGGTCATCGGCCGCGTGCTCGCAGGCGGCCAGGCCGTGTGCAGCGCGGCGGGCATACCGATTGCCGGCGGCCACACCATCGACTCGGTCGAGCCCATCTACGGCCTGGTCGTGATGGGCCTGGTGCACCCCGCGCGCGTGCGCCGCAACCGCGATGCGCGCGCCGGCGACGTGCTGGTGCTGGGCAAGCCACTGGGCGTGGGCGTGCTCTCGGCCGCGCTGAAGAAAGGCCTGCTCGACGACGCAGGCTACACCCGCCTGGTGGACACCACCACGCGCCTGAACACCCCCGGTATCGCGCTGGCCGAGCTGGACGGCGTGCACGCCCTCACCGACGTCACCGGCTTCGGCATCGCCGGCCACACGCTGGAGATGGCGCGCGGTGCCGGCCTGCGCGCCGTGCTCGACTGGCACCGCCTGCCGCTGCTGGGCGGCGTGGCCGCCTGGGCCGAACAAGGCATCGTCACCGGCGCATCGCGCCGCAACTGGGAGGGCTATGGCGCCGAGGTCACGCTGGCCGACAGCCTGCCCGCCACCGCCCAGGCGCTGCTCACCGACCCGCAGACCAGCGGCGGCCTGCTGGTCAGCTGCGCGCCGCAGGCGGTCGATGCCGTGCTGCGCACCTTCCGCGAGCAGGGCTTTGCCGATGCCGCCGTGGTAGGGCACATGAGGGACGACTCAACAGGCGGCCCCGCCGGCCTCACGGTGGCGCCATGAAAGAGCCCACGCGCGTGCACGACCGGCACGCCTTCGACACCCTGATCGACGCGCGCAGCCCGGCCGAGTACGCCATCGACCACATCCCCGGCGCCATCAACCTGCCCGTGCTCGACAACGAAGAGCGGCGCATCGTCGGCACCCTGTACAAGCAGGTCGGCGCCTTCGAGGCGCGGCGCGTGGGCGGCGCCATGGTGGCCGCCAACCTGGCGCGCCACCTGCAGGGCCCGCTGGCCGACCGCCCGCCGGGCTGGAAGCCCCTGGTCTACTGCTGGCGCGGCGGCCTGCGCAGCGGCTCCATGACCACCTGGCTGCGCATGGTGGGCTGGGACGCCCAGCAACTGGCCGGTGGCTACAAGGCCTGGCGCCGCCACGTCATCGACACCATCGCACAGCGCGCCCCCGCCCTGCCCCTGGTGGTGCTGTGTGGCGCCACCGGCACCGCCAAGACCCGGCTGCTGCACGCCCTGGCCGCACAGGGCCAGCAGGTGCTGGACCTGGAGGCCCTGGCCCGGCACAAGGGCTCGCTGCTCGGCGCCCTGCCCGATGTGGCCCAGCCCTCGCAAACCGCCTTCGAAACCGCCATCGCCAGCGTGCTCGAACACCTGGACCCGGCCCGCCCCCTGTACATCGAGGGCGAAGGCCGCCGCATCGGCCGACTCACCGTGCCCCTCATCCTGGTCGAACGCATGCGCGCCAGCCCCTGCATCGAGCTGCGCGCCAGCACCGCCGCGCGCGTGGAATACCTGCTGCGCGACTACGCCTACCTGGGCGACCGCCCCCAGTGGCTGGCCGACCAGCTGGCGCCCTTGAAACCCCTGCACGGCAACGAAACCATCGCCGCCTGGCAGGCCATGGCCCTCGCGCGCCAACTGCCCCAGCTGTTCGAGGCCCTGGCCACACGGCACTACGACCCCTCGTACGCCCGCTCGCACCGCTCGTACTTCCGCGCCTGGGAGCAGCGGCAGGTGGTGGACGCGGCGGATCTATCGCCGCCGGGTATCGAGGCGCTTGCCCACAAGGTTACCAGCCTGCGCAACGGCGACGGCCACGGCGCAGAAGAACAGGCAGGGCAAGCACCGCAAGGGGCTCAGGGAGCGCCAGCGTCGCCCTGAACTATGCCGCCGAGCGCTGCCCCGCCAGCCGCGTGAGCGCCTGCACCTGCCACCGGAATTCATCGCCAAAGGCAGACCGGTCCATCACCGCCGCACCGCCATAGGCATACACCGAGGCATAGGCGGCGTAGCTGGCAGCATCCAGCGCACGCCCGGCCAGCGCGTGTGCCACCGCATTCGTCGCCGACACGGCCGCATGCGCCGTGCCGTCGATCGACTTCGATCCCGGGTGGCTTCTCGCGACCCGCTCCACCTCGCCGCGGGCAGCCTCCAGCCCGGCAAAGTCCAGCGCGCCCGCCACATAGGCCCCCAGGCGGTCCAGCGCCGCCACTGCGCGCGCATCCTCCAGCAGATGCCGCACCCGCTCCACGCAGGCCAAGCCGAAGGCATAGCGCAGCTGCGCGTTGGATTCATGCGCCAGGTCCAGGGACCGGGCCAGTGCGGTGAGCTCTTCGTTCATGGCGGTCGTTCCGTTTTTTCACGCGAGGCGGACAAGGCGCCATCATCCACCGTGCCAACCGAATCGCCAAGCAGGCGACGCAGCCAGCCCCCCCGTTTTGTACCTACTCCGCCCCCGCGGAGGCGCCCCAACTACCTCGCCGCGCTGGGCCCGGGCACAGCGATAGCGCCCCACTTGCCGGCAGCGCGGCCCGACCCCAAGGCGCAGCTGCGAAGCAGCAGCCGTCTTTGACCCCGCTCCCACCCCTGCTGGCTGCGCCGAGAAGCGCAGGAGCTGGGGTGGGTGCGTGTCAGCCCATACAACCCAGCGACCGCATCGCCAATGACAGGCACGCCAGATCACACCATTGATCAGTGAACCAGAGATCCGCCCCGCCTACACCATCTACCCCGCCCTCTCCGCCTTCGCCGTAGCCACCAACCACTCCTTCAACGCCCCCGCCGCAGGCCGCAGCGCCCCACCGCGCCGGTGCACCAGGTAGTACCCCTTGGAAATCGGCAACCGCAGCGTCGGAAACGGCTCCACCAACCACCCCTCCCGCAACTCCACCTCGGTCAGGATGGAACTACTCAACACCACCCCCTGCCCATGGCGCGCCGTCTCCAGCGCCATCATGCTCTGGTCGAAATGCTGGCCCGCAATGGCGTCGATGCGCGCGTCGGAAAGCTGGCTGTAGCGCTGCAGCCAGGGCTTCCAGTACGGCAACAAGGTCGTGTGCAGCAGCGTGGCACGCACCAGGTCGTCGGGCGCCTTCAGGCGCATCTTGCGTGCATAGGCCGGGGCGCAATACAGGCGTGCTTCGTCCGGGTACAGCAGCGTGCAGTGCAGCGCCCGGTCCCTGCCGTCGAAATAGCGGATCGCCAGGTCCACCGGGTCACGCTCGAAGTCGCTGAGCACCGTGGTTGCGCCCAGGTGCAGCGACACATCGGGCCGGTGCTGCAAAAACGCCGCCATGCGCGGCGCGAACCACTTGGCCGCCAGGGTGGGCGGCATCGACAGCCAGACCGCATTGCGCTGCAGCTGTGCCTGCTGTCGTTGCTGGGCGCGCAGCTCCTCGCTGGCCTGCGTGATGCGTGCCAGCGCCGGGCCCACGGTGCCCCAGTAGGCCAGTGCCTGCGCCGTGGGCTGCACCTGGCGCACCGAGCGCACGAACAGCGGCGTGCCCAGCCAGTCCTCCAGGTTCTTCATCTGCTGGCCCACGGCACCGGGCGTCACGTGCAGCTCTTGCGCGGCCAGGCTGAAGCTGGCGTGCTGCATCGCGGCATTGAAGGCCAGCAGTGCCTTGATGGGAACAGGGATGGTAGTCATGGATGGTGCAGATTTTCTACGCTATAGCGCAAATCTAATCGATTGCCGGCCAGGGCGTGCAACCCCACAATCTGCGCTGCCGACAGTCGAGCCCCCGGGGGCACGCTATTCCCACAGTCCAGAGTTTTTCATCCATGCCAGAACGCAGCCACGACCGCAGCAGCAGCAGCAGCAGCAGCAGCGCGAACCCCACCAACCCATGGCTCCTGGTCGCCGTGGCCGCCGCCATCCTCATGGTCACCATGGGCTCGCGCCAGTCGCTGGGGCTGTTCCTCTCGCCGCTCAACACCCACACCGGCCTGGGCGTGGCCAGTATCAGCTTTGCCATGGCGATTGCGCAGCTGGTGTGGGGCGCGGTGCAGCCCGTCTTCGGCGCGGTTGCCGACCGCTGGGGCCCGGGCCGCGTGATCGTGCTCGGGGCCGTGCTGCTGGCGGCGGGCTCGGCACTCACCACGCAGGTCACCAGCCAGTTCGGGCTGATCTTCGCCATCGGCCTGCTCAGCGCGGCGGGCGCCGGGGCGGGCAGTTTCTCCATCCTTATCGGCGCCACGGCGCAGCGCATTCCGGCCGAACGCCGTTCGTTCGCTGGAGGCGTCATCAACGCCGGCGGCAGCGCGGGGCAGTTCGTCTTCGCGCCGCTCAACCAGGCCATCATGTCCGCCTTCGGCTGGATGAGCGCCATGTGGACCATGGCTGCGCTCGCCCTCACCACCGCGCCCATGGCCTGGTGGCTGCGCGGCAGCGACCGCAGCAAACCCGCCCAGGGCAACGCTGGCGGCGACACAGGCATGACCCTGCGCCAGCAGCTGCGCGTGGCCCTGCGCGACCGCAGCTACTGGTGCCTGCACGCGGGCTTCTTCACCTGCGGCTTCCACATCGCCTTTCTGGTCACCCACATGCCCGGCGAGGTGGCGCTGTGCGGCCTCAGCCCCAACGTGGCGGCCACATCGCTGGCCATCATCGGCCTGGCCAACGTGGCCGGCAGCCTGGCCGCCGGTGCCCTGGGCTCGCGCGTGCGCATGAAGATGATTTTGTTCTGGATGTACGCCTCGCGCGCCGTGGCCGTGCTGCTGTACCTGGCCGCACCCAAGGACGCGTGGACCTTCTACGCCTTCGCCGCCGTGCTCGGCGCCACCTGGCTGGCCACCGTGCCCCCCACCGCGGGGCTCACAGCCAAGCTCTTCGGCACGCGCTACCTGGCCACCCTGTTCGGCCTGACCCTGCTCAGCCACCAGATCGGCGGCTTCTTCGGCGCCTGGCTGGGCGGCCTCACGGTGGTCAACACCGGCGCCTACACCTGGATGTGGTGGGCCGATGCCGCGCTGGCGCTTGCAGCCGCGCTGGTGAACCTGCCGATCAAGGAGGCGCGGGTAGTTCGGCAGGGGGCGATGGCCTGAAGCCTGCGACAACAGCGAATCCAGACAGTCAACAATCCTCGGGCCTGGCTGTTTGATCCCATGACGCCCATGTCAGACCATAGTTCTCGTCGATGGTGGCATCGAAGCCGTAGGCTGCCTGGGCATCAGCCAACCGTCTCAGTGCGGGCCCGAGAGAGGGCCACCACTGGGCCAGGGCTCCGGGGGCTTCGAACATACGAGCTTTCGTAAGGATAAAAATGCCGCGTATGAAGTTCTGATGGCTGTATGAGTCTTGCGTTTCCATGTCCAAAGCCAATTCAATCAGCGCTGGAAAATAATAGGAAAAGACCGATTCGGGCAGAAAGAGGAAGTCATCCAGGAAGTCTTTTTCAAAGTCCCTATTCAGTCGTTCAAGCGCTTGCATCCGAGTGAGGCCACTGAACCGGTCAAAGGACGAGGCCACATCCAGATCAAGGTGCAAATCACCCCATTCCGCTATGCCAGGTACGGGGGCTGGGCCGTACTTTTCATCCATTTCGATATTCCTTGGGTCAAGCATTCCCGATATTGAGTCGACAGAGGATCATTCAAGCAACACGATCGGGCTACCCGAGGATAATAATGCTTGCTTCTTCATACTGCATGATTGACCATGCTTGCAAAGCAAAGCATCACATCTTTTTAGCTGTCGCATCCTCAACATTTCGCCCTCTCCAACCGAGACGCGCAAAGGATGCAGGCCGCCCCCAGCCCCACCACCAGCACGTCGATCCACGCAGGAACGCTGAACAGAAAAAATCGCTGCACGACCAGGGCCATACTGCCTACCAGCAGAAGCGCCCAATATGTCGCTCGGCGAAGATTGCTCATCTATTCTCCTGACGCTCTTTGAGATCAGAGCCACTCGGGCGCCTCAAAAAAACTATGCATATAGCTGCTGTCAAGCCAGGATTGATTGCCTCAGGCTTACAAATGGAACCTGGCACTCTACCGATCTTCCCAGTAGATGGGCTCAATATTGTCAAATACCCGAACCTGCGCGCAGAGAAGAAGGAAATGGGCCTGTCTATCGATAAGCCGGATCGCACCCGATCCCGCATGCTCCCACTCCAAGTTGACGTCATTCCAGCCTGCATCCGCCTCCAGGCGGGTGCAGCCATTGCAGACGATATGCAGATTCTCTGAAGTACCGCGCCACGTAATACGGATAGTCAGTTCGCTCAGTGACGCGGCATATTCCCACAAGATGGCCACGCCACCGCGAGCACGTGCAACGGCTGCGTTGAGGTCTGCAACCCTCGACTCTTGCATCACCATCGGAAATTCCTGGCTTCCAGTTTGTGGGCACTCGGGTGCAAGCAATCCATGGTACTTCACTCGCAGTCGCTACACACAGTCCGGCGCCCCAACAGCCCAAGTCAAGCGAACCGCGTCGTTGACCTGACCACAACACGCCCTGCGCGGTTGCAAAAACTCAAAAAGTAGCCAACCCAGCGCCACGACGATCAGAACGGAAGCGATCCAAATTTTCATCCCCTGTATTGTCAACGCTCAGACGCTCACAGACCAAGGCGCCACGAGAGGCAACGATCAGGGCTGCCCGCCACCGTTCTCGACAAAAAGCCGACCCTGCAAGCCTACACCCCCAGCTTCTCCAGCAAGCCCGCCGCCCGGTACGGCACCTCCTTCACCCCCTCCAGCAAGAACACCGTGGAGCGCGAATGCTGCGTGCGCAGCGGAATCAGCGGCGCGTAGGCGTCCGAGTCATACCAGGCCCGCGCCTGCTCCATGGTAGGGAAGCGGATCACCACGCAGTCGCCACCGAACGTGCCCTCGCGCAACTCGGGGCGCGTGCCGTGCACCAGGAACTCACCGCCATAGGGTTCCAGCGTGGCGTCGATGCGCTGCAGGTAGCTGACGATGTCGGGGCCGAACTGCAGGTCTTCGAGCAGGCCGATGGCATAGGCGGACATGGTGGATCTCCTTCGATGGTGGAATGGATGAATGAATGGATGGATTGCAGCTGTCAGGAGCCACTGTAGAAGCCGCCCTGCATCGCGTCGATTACCTGGCATGTCATGGTTCTGCCACCGCACAGGAACAGAGAAAACGCGCACACAGATACACTGCCCGCCCATGCCCACCGCAGCAACCGCCACCAGCGAAGACTTCCTGCCCTTCGTCCCCACGCACAACCTGCAGGCCCTGGCGATCCTGAAGGCCCTGCCCGCCGGGCTGCAGGCCTGCCTGCTGGCCGAGCTGCGGCGCGGCAACCCGTTGGTGCAGGTGGAGCGGGCCGACTGGCCCCACGCGGGCAGCCTCTTCGTGTCGCTTGGCAATCTGTTCGACCCGGCCACGCGGGACATGGCGCCAGGCCTGGGCGTGGCATGGCGCAAGGTGAACGACCCCCACTACTGGCGCGAAGACCTGTCCCAGGTCCGCGACGGGGTGGAGCACCTGGTGGTGTGCTGAGCGGGCTTACTCCGGGGGCAAGGCAAGCTCGCGCAGCGGGCCGCCCCCATCGATGAACAGCCGCCCACCGGGCACCAAGGCCTGGGCAATCCGTTGCAAAGCAAATCGCCCTGCTTGCGGATGGCGCCCATCCAGCGCCCCCACGCGGATGGCAAACGCCAGGTCGTAGCGCGCCTCGCCCGCGTCCAGCACCAGCTCCTCGGCCGCCACCTGCCGGTACACCAGCCGCCCCGTGGCCAGCTCGGCGCCAGAGCCCGCCACGGCCAGCGCAATGGCTTTGGCCGAGCGGTCGATGGCCAGAACCTGGCCCTTCCCGCCCAGGCGCTGCAGCACCGCGCGCGCCGCCGCGCCCGGGCCGCAGCCCACCTCCAGCACGCGCATGCCGGCCTGCAGCGGCAAGGCGCCCACCAGCTCGGCCAGCCGGGGTGACAAATGCGGTGGGTTCATGAAGGCATTGTGCTGCCTGGTGCGCGATGATGGGCACCTCGCGCCGCAGGCGCTTTACATTCCTCGCGCTGCAGACGCGTTACATTCCGTGCGCCGCAGGCGCGTTACATTCGAGCCCACGGGGGGACAAACGCCCCTCCACCACCCACAAGACCACCCAGGAGCCATGACGATGACCGACGCCCAGCCAGCGCCACAGACCACCACCGCCCCCAGCCACCAGCAGGCCGCCAGCGCCTGCCTTGCCGCCTGGCTGGCCACCGTGGTGGCCGACATCCAGTACGAGAGCAACCGCCCCAACCCCGACACCGCCAAGATGGAGCGCCTGGTGGCCGAGCGCAGCAAGCTGTTCCAGGAGCGCACCGCCCTGGAGGCCAACGACAAGGGCGCCATTGCCCGCGTGGTGGCCGACTACGCGGCCGCGCTGCAGGCCCGCCGATTCAAGGCCTGACCAGCGGCACCCCGGAGCCACCGCGCTGAACGGGGCTGGTACGCCACACACCCACCAGGGCTGCCCCGATGCTTGCCCGCCCGCCCATCGCCCCGCTGCGCCCCTTCGTGCGCCTGCTGTGGGCGGGCTTCACCCCACTGGAATCCGCCCGCCCCGGGCGCGAGCATGTGCTGCCCACCGGCCACATGCACCTGGCCCTGCGCTGGGGCGGCCCACCGCTGCAACTGCTGTTGCCGGGCGCTGCGCCGCACGGCGGCGAGGCCTGGTCGCCTGGCCCTGCCGTCGTGGGCGGCGCCCGGGCCGGCTACTACGCCAAGCAGGCCGGCACGCACGGCTGGTCGGTGGGGGCCCAGTTCGAACCCGGCGCGGCAGGCGCCCTGCTGCGCACCAGTGCCGCCGATCTGGCAGAGCGCCACATCCCGCTGGCCGACCTGTGCGGCCCGGGCGCGGAGGCTGAACTGATGGAGCGCCTGCAGGCGCAGCACGACCCTGCCGCCTGCCTGCAGGTGCTGGAGCGCTGGCTGCTGGCACGCATGGCCACCCAGGTGCGCGGCCTGCACCCGGCCGTGGCCGCGGCCCTGGCCAGCCTGCATGGCGGCGCAGCCGTGCAACAGGCCGTGCAGGCCAGCGGGCTGAGCCACCGCCACCTGATCGCACGCTTTCGCGATGCCACGGGCCTGGCACCCAAGCAGCATGCGCGCGTGCTGCGGCTGCAACTGGCGCTGGCCGGGCTGCAGACGCCAGGCCGGCCGGCCGCCGGCATGGCGGCCGATACCGGCTTTGCCGACCAGGCGCATTTCACGCGCGAGTTCCGCGCGCTCACCGGCGTCACCCCCACGGACTGGCTGCGCGCCGCACCGGCACAGCGCAACCATGTGCGCGTGGGCTGACGCACAGCGCTGCAGCGGTTCAGAGGCAAAGCCGCGCTCAGCGCGAACCGCCAGCGCCACCTGGCGCGCCCGCTGCGCCGGGAGCACTGCCGCCCGTGCCACCCGCGGTGCCGCCACTGCCGGAGCCCATGCCGGTTCCCGAGTTGCCGGTGCCGCTGCCGCTCGACGAAGGGCTGGTGCCGGCAGAGCCGCTCATGCCCGTGGCGCTGGTGGTGGCACCTGTGCCACTGGCGCCGCTGCCCATGGTGCGTCCGCCCGTGGCACCGGAGTTGGCGCCGCTGGCCGACGACATGCCCGATGGCGACGCCCCCGAGCTGGCCGATTTGGATGACATGCTGTCGCATGCCGTGAGCCCCAGCGCGGCCAGCGCCACGAGGGGAACGGCCACGAGCTGGCGCAGGGCAGGCATCTTGCGGGGGGTGGACAGGGTGGCTTGGTTCGACATGGTGTTCATGGTGGTATCTCCTGGGGTTGAAACGGCCAATCGCCGTAACAGGGAATACGAAGCCGCCCCGGGGCCTGGAAGTAGGACTGCGTGCCGTCGACCTGTCCGGGTTGCGCCACCCGGCCCTCCCTGCACCAGCCGAGGTGCAGGTCAGTTTTCTTCAAGACAGCGCCGGCCGCCGGGCCTACAGTGGGGCTCAACTTCCACCCCCAGGAGATGTCCGCATGGTCCATGAACTCTTCCCCTACCTGCACGTTACCGACGGCGCGGCCGCCATCCGCTTCTACGAACAGGCCTTCGGCGCGCGCGAGCTGTTTCGCCTGACCGAGCCCCCGACCGGCCGGCTCGGCCACGCGGAACTGGACTTCGGTGGCACCACGCTGATGCTGAGCGACGAGTACCCCGAGATGGACATCCTGGGTCCCCGGCCGGGCGCACCCACCTGTGTGTCGCTGCACCTGCACGTGGACGACGCCGACGCCGTGATCGCCCGCGCCGTGGCCCTGGGCGCCACGCTGGAGCGGCCCGCACAGGACGAGTTCTATGGCGAGCGCGGCGGCGTGGTGCGCGACCCCTTCGGCCACCGCTGGAACATCGGCCACTCCATCGAGAAAGTCACGCCCGAGGAGATGCAGCGCCGCTACGACGCGCTGATGGCGCAGGGCGGCTGAGCCCGTTTCTTCTAAACCAGCCCGCGCAGCTCCACGCGCGCGCCCAGCCCGCGCAGGCCGGCGCTCTTGCCCAGCTCCAGCCGCCCGCCATAGGCCTGGGCGATCTGGCCCGCAATGGCCAGGCCCAGCCCGCTGCCCTGCACCGACTCGTCAAAGCGCAGGCCGCGCTGCCCGGCGGCCTGCAGCTGCTCGGGCGTCATGCCGGGGCCGTCGTCCTCCACCTGCAGCACCAGGGCCGCGCCCTCGGCGCCCTGCCCGGGCGCACCCAGGGCCTGCACCTGCAGCGACAGGCGCACGCGCGAGGCGGCCCACTTGCCCGCGTTGTCCAGCAGGTTGCCCAGCACCTCCTCCAGGTCGGCGCGCTCGCCGCGCCAGCGCAGCGGGCCGGGCGGGGCCTGGTCGTTCAGCTCCCAGTCCAGCTCCTGCGCCGCGTGCAGGCGCTGCATCATCTGCAGCACCTGGCCCGCGCACTCGCGCACGTCCACCGCCGGGCCGGCAGCGCCAGGGTGGGCATGCAGCGCATCGCTCAGGGTGCGGGCTTGGTAGCGGTCCACCAGCTGGGCCATGGCGGCCACCTGGCGCTGCACCTCGGCGGCAGGCACCAGGGTCTGCGCGCTCGCCTGGGCACTGAGCAGGGCCAAAGGTTTCTTGAGGGCGTGGTTCAGGTCCACCGCATGCGCGCGGGCGCGCGCCACCACATGCGCGTTGTGCGCCAGCAGGCCGGCCAGCTCGGCCTGCAGGGGCTGCAGGTCGCGCCCGGTGGGGGCGGCCAGGTGCCGGGCCACATCGGCGCCCGGGCCCTGGGGCGCGCGCAGGGCCGCCAGCAGCGCCTCCAACCGGCGCAGGGGCGCCAGGCCCACGCGCACCTGCAGCCAGGCCAGGGCGCCGGCCAGGGCCATCAGCGCCAGGGCGGCCAGCACCAGGGTGCGGTCGATCTGGCGCATGCTGTCCTGCAGCTGCGCCGCCGGGCCGTAGACCACCAGCGTCGCTTCAGCCGCAGGCGGCCCGATCTGCACGGCGCTGGTGTAAGCCAGCAGGGATTCCTGCATCGGCCCCGTGGCCAGGTGCAGCACGGGCGAGCCGCGCGCGGGCTCGGCTGCGGTGGGCGGAGCGTCCATGTCCCACAGCGAGCGCGAGCGCAGCACCGCCCCGCCGGCCTGCGCACGCCAGTACCAGCCGCCATAGATGGCGCTGAACTCGTCCACCGCGCCGCCCTGCTCGCGCAGCCCGCCCTGCGGGCCCACCAGCAAGCGCGCGCCCACGCGCTGGGCCTTGTCGCGCAGCACCTGCTCGAAACTGGCCAGCAGGCTCTGGTGCATCTGCGCGCGCAGCCACCAGCCGCCTGCGCCCACCAGCACCAGCATGGGCACCAGGGCCAACAGCACGATGCGCGTGGCCATAGGCCACTGCGCCAGCCGCAGCGCCAGCCGCTGGGCCAGCGCCATCAGGCCGGCCCCCGGGGTGCGTCGCCGGGGCCGGCCTCCAGCCGAAAGCCCTGGCCGCGCTCGGTCACCAGCCGGGGCGCACCGCCGAGCTTGCGGCGGATGCGGCCGATCAGCACGTCCAGCGTGTTCGAGTCCGGGTCCAGGTCGCGCGCGTACACATGCTCGCTGATGTCACCGCGCGTGAGCAGCCGCCCCGGGTGGTGCATGAAGTAGGCCAGAATGCGGTGCTCCTGCGCCGTCAGCTGCAGCCCCTGGCCCTGCAGCACGAAGCGGCCCTGCACCACGTCGTACTCCAGTGGCCCGGCGCGCAGCACACTGGCGGCCACGCCCGCCGTGCGCCGCAGCATGGCGCGCAGGCGCAGCACCACCTCGTCCATCAGAAAGGGCTTGGTCAGGTAATCGTCGGCCCCAGCGTTGAAGCCCGCGAGCTTGTCGCTCCAGCGGTTACGCGCCGTGAGCACCAGCACCGGCCAGCCGCCGCCGGCCTCGCGCCAGTCGCGCAGCACGCTCAGCCCGTCCTTGCGGGGCAGGCCCAGGTCCAGCACCGCGGCGCTGTAGGCCTCGGCCGTGCCGGCAAAGGACGCGGCCTCGCCATCGTGCTCCACATCCACGGCAAAGCCTGCCGCCTCCAGCGCCAGCCGCAGTTGGCCAGCCAGCGCCACATCGTCTTCAACCACCAACACACGCATTTAGTCATCTACCTTCTGGCGCAGCACCTGCAAGGTCACGGCATCCACCTCCAGCTCCAGCTTGTGGCCGTTGGGCTGCAGCAGCTCCACGCTGTAGTGCGGCTGGCGCCGGTGGTCGGTCTCCAGCTCCACCTCCATAACCAGGCCGCCAAAGCGCGGGTTCAGCGATTCGAGCAGGGCCCACATGGGCTTGATGGCGGCCTTGGGGGCGGCGCCCTGGGGCGGGTGGATCACCTCGCCCGTGGACACGTCCATCAGCAGCTTCATCTGGCCCGCCGGCTTCTCGGAGAGCTTGACCTCGTACACCGCCTGGCCCTGCGCATCGCGCTCGAACTCCACCTCCGACACGCGCGCGCCAAAGCGCTGCTCCAGGCGCTTGATGTAGCGCGCCATCTGCGCGGGGCCCACGGGCTGCGTGGGCCAGTCACTCTCCTGCGCCACCACGGCGCCGGTGGCGGCATCGACCAGCACCTCGTGCTTGCGGCCCTGCGCGTCGATGAGCTTGATCTCGTAGCGCAGCTCGCCCTTGCGCCCGCGCTCGGTCTCCACATCGATGACGCGGCCGTTGTACTGGCGGCTGATCTCGGCGATCACGCTGTTGAGCGGCTTGAGCTGCCCGTTGAGCACGCCGCGCCGCGCCGCATCCTGCTCTGCGGCCATGCCCGGTGGCGCCGCCAGCGCCGGTGTGCAAGCCAGCGCCAGCACCAGCGCCGCGCAGGCGGCACACGGTAAGAGACTCGTCCATCGTTGCATCGCGGGGATTATTGCGGACGATCCTAAACGCCCCATGAACAAGGGCTTCACGCCGTGTTTAGGCACAGCGCACCACACTGCCGCCCATTCTTGTCAACGAAAGGAAAGCACCGTGAAAAAGACCCTTCTGAGCCTGTCCCTCACCGCAGCCGCTGCGGTGGCCACCCTGCCCTCCATGGCCCTGGCCATGGGCGCGCAGGACGCGCTCAACGTGATCACCCAGAACCACCACGTGGCCACGCACGGCCTGCAAAAGCAGCACGGCTACTGGACTGCCGAGGCCATCGCCAACGACGGCCAGCGCGCCACGGTGCTGGTCAAGGATGCCGACGCCAGCTTCACCGCCGTGCGCAAGAGCGACATCGGCACCACCCTGCCCGGCGTGGCGCAGGTGACCCAGGCCTTGCGCGCCGCCGGCTGGGCCCATGTGCACGACCTGGAGCTCGACGACGGTTTCTGGCAGGCCGAGGCACGCCAGAGCCTGGTCCATGGCGAAAAGAACGAACTCGTGCTGCACCCCCAGACGCTGGAGGTGCTCAGCCAGGTCGGCCGCAGCGGCGGCTTTGCCAACCAGCAGGCCGTGCTCGGTGCCGAGCAGATCCGCCTGGCCCTGCAGCAGGCCGGCTACACGCGGGTGCACGACCTGGACTACGACGATGGCCACTGGGAGGCCGAGGCCACCAACCTCGCCGGCCAGTCGGTGGAGCTGCGCCTGGACCCGCACACGGCCCAGGTGCTGAGCGAACGGCTGGACGACTGAGGGCCCTCAGCGCAGCAGGCTGCAGTCCGCAGCCTGGCTGCGGCCACGCAGAGCGCACCGCCGGCGTCGGTCACCGCTTGGCAGGCTGCGTGCCCAGCGCCAGCAGTTGCCGGGCCTCCAGCTTCGTCTCGTCGAGGGCGTTGGCGCTGTCGATGGCGATCTGCAGGTACTTGCGCACCGTCGCCACCTCCAGGTCGCTCACCATGTAGAGCTTGGCCAGCTGCAGCGCGGCCTCCGCGTCGCCGGCATCCAGCGCGCGCAGGAACCAGCGCTTGGCGCTCACCATGTCGCCCATGCAGCGGTAGCTGATGCCGATGTTCAAGAACGCCAGCTCGCTACCTGCGGCAATGGCCTTCTTGTCCCATTCGATGGACTGCGCCAGGTCGATGCGCACGCCCTCGCCCGCGCCGTACATCACCGCCACCATGGCCATGCAGTCCACATCGCCCGCCTGCGCCCCCGCCAGAAAGCCCGTGAAAGCCTTGTTCAGGTGCCCCCGGTCATAGGCCGCCGTGGCGTCTTCATAAGGGTTGTGCTCTGCATCGGACATTGCCTTGCCTTCCTGTGAAGTGAAGAAAAGAAAAAGAAACCGGAGAATCCAGGCCCGGGGCCGGCGCGGTGGCCCCGGCAATCCAGCCATCATGCCCGGCTTTCATGGCACCCCGGCAAGCACGCCGGCTGGTTCACCGCGCACGCCCCTGGCACTGCCTTGGGCCACCACGAAAAACACCAGCAGCAGGATGCTTGCCGAGCCGCCCAGCAGCACCGCCCCGACGGGCGCAGGCGCTGCGGCAAAGGCCGGCAGCAACACCGCCACCAGCAGCAGCGGATTGGCCAGCACCGCCCAGCGCGGCCACGGCGTGCGCCCGCGCAGCACCAGCACGGCCAGGATCACGGAGGCAAGCGCCCCAGGCACGGCCAGGCCCAGCAGCGACACCCGCATGTAGGCCTGCACCGCCTCGGCCTGCGCCTGGCATGCCGCGGGTGCCCCACCGGCCGCGCCATCCACGCACGAGCGGATGAGCAGCTCGAACACCGCCCACACGGAATGGATGGCCGCCAGTCCCACCGCAAACAGCAGGAACAGGCCGAACATCGCGCGCACCGCCCACCCCGCCGGTGCCTTCACCCCCTGGCACAGCTGCCAGAAGCCCGCCACCAGCAAGGCCCCCGCCACGGGTCCGAGCAGGCCGCCGGCCCAGATGCGCTCCACCGGCGCCGAGCGGATCAGCTCCAGCATCCCGGCGCGGAAATCAGCGGCAGCCCCCCAGTGGCCCAGCAGGAGCATGTCGCCGACAAACAGCAGCAGCGCGCCCAGAATGCCCAGGCTGCCGGCCAGCCGGGCGCGGGGGGGATGGACCGGATCGTCGGGGTGGTTGCTCATGCGGCAGCGCCTTCCTTGGTGCGATGGTGTTTGTCGTGAAGCGAAGAGTTTCCGGACAGCGGATCGCCGCGACTGTAAGCGGCATTTGGGTGAGCGCCCCCAAAACCGTGCGCCAACCTGCTGCAGGCCCGCCCAGTCATAGCAAAATAGCGCCACAAAAATTCCACCAACACACAATCGGGGTGAGAGGGATGGCAGTACGGATCGACAGGCACCACCCGCGTGCCGCGGCGCGAGAGGCCGCTTGCACGCACGGGCATGGTCAAGCACCTGCGCCCGCCTGCACTGCCGCAGCCCCCACCCCGCACCCCCCGGCCCCGCCATGCCCCTGACCACCGCCACCCTGCTCTGCCTGGTCGTTGCCATCCAAGATGGCGACTCTTTCCGCGCCCGCTGCGGCGACGTGACGCGCAACGAGGAGACCTTTGTCGCCATCCGCGCCATCGATGCGCCCGAACTGCGCCAGCCCTATGGCGATCTCTCGCACAAAAGCCTGGTCAACCTGTGCCTGATACCGCAGAAGGTCAAGCTCAGCAACACCGCGGTGGACGTCCATGGCCGCACCGTGGCCGACGTGGAGTGCCAGGGCAAGGACGCGGCCACCGAGCAGCTGCGCGCCGGCATGGTCTGGTACGACCCCAAGGTGGGCCTGGGCTACGAGGCGCTGGCCGACATCCAGCTGCGCGCCCAGGCCGCCGGGCGCGGGCTGTGGGTGCAGAACAGCCCGCTGCCGCCCTGGGACTGGCGCGCCACGCGCAAGCTCAAGCCCACGGGCCCCGTGGCCAGCCCCCAGCGCTACCCCTGAGCCGCCCCGCCACACGCCCATCAGCCAACGAACGCGGTGGGCCCGCAGGTGCAGGCACCTGCTGCGCCCTTGGGCAGGGCCCGCAGCGGTGGCCTTTTCCGCATCCTGGCTGATCCGCGCCTGCGGCCATGCCGCAGCGGTGGTGCCACACGGAGCCCGCTGCCCTACTCCAGCATCGGCCCTGCCAGGCCGTCCAGCGCCAGGGCTGCGTCGCTGGGCTGCGCGCCTGGCCGGGCCGCACCGGCCATGCACCCGCCCACCAGCTCCCGCACCAGCGCATGGCTGGCCCGGGCGGGCCCGAACAGGGTGCGGTAGATGATGGGGGCGACCACGCCATCCATGAGCGCGTCCACCGTGGGCACGGCCTCGCCGCGCGCGCTGCCGCGCGCCAGGATGATCTCGATCTGGCTGGCCGTGTAGGCCGCGCACTGGCTGGGCACGGCCATGCTGCCCTGGATGCGGCCGGCCAGCACGTCGCGCAGCATGGTCTGGCCGACCTCGGAACCCATCTCCTCGAAAAACTGCTCGGCCCAGGCCTGCAGGTCGCCTTCCACGCTGCCCGTGTCCGCGGGCTCGGCGTCTGCGCGAAAGCGGTCCAGCGCCACGTCGGCCAGCAGCTCGGCCAGGTCACCCCAGCGGCGGTAGATGGTGGAGGGCGTCACGCCCGCCTGCGCGGCGATCAGCGGCACGGTGAGCTGCGCGCGGCCGATCTGCTCGGCCAGCTCGTTGGTGGCGCGGTGCACGGCGGCCTGCACGCGGGCGCTGCGTCCCCCGGGGCGAGGGGCTGGTCTGGGGTTCATGGCCCCGATGCTAAAGCAAAAAGATTGCTTTAGTGGTTTAATACGCAAAAGCAAATTCTTTGCTTTTGTATTGCACTGGAGTTTCCATGGCCACGAACCCTGCCGCCACAGCCGCCACGCCGCACGCCGCCATGGCCCCACCCTCGGCCCCCGTCCGCAGGATGGGCCATGCCCAGGCCCTGTGGCTGCTGGCCTCCATCCTGGTGGGGTTTCTGGCAGCGTCCAGCGCCCCCTCGCCGCTGTACGCGCTGTACCGCGACAGCTGGGGCTTCTCGGCACTCACGCTGACGCTGGTGTTTGCCAGCTACGCCTTCGCGCTGCTGGGCACGGCGCTGCTGTTCGGCACCTTCTCGGACCACCGGGGCCGGCGCGAGGTGGTGCTGCTGGCGCTGGTGCTGGAGATCGCCTCCACCGTGCTCTTCTGGCAGGCCGATTCGGTGGCCTGGCTGTTTGCCGCGCGCATCGTGCAGGGCCTGGCCACGGGCATTGCCACCAGCGTGCTCAGCGCGGCGCTGATCGACCTGCACCCCGAGCGCGGCGCCCTGGTGAACACCGTGGCGCCCATGCTGGGCATGGCCGTCGGGGCCCTGGGCACCAGCGCGCTGGTGCAGTTTGCGCCCACGCACACGGCGCTGGTGTTCGAGCTGCTGCTGGCGCTGTTCGTGCTGCAGGCGCTGGCCGCAGTCTTCCTGCCCGAAACGGTGGTGCGCCGCCCGGGCGCCTGGCGCTCGCTGCGCCCGCGCATCGCCATACCGGCCAGCTCGCGCGCCACGCTGGTGCGCATCCTGCCGCTGAACACCGCGCTGTGGTCACTGGGGGGCTTTTACCTCTCGCTCGGGCCCACGTTGGCGCGGGTCATCACGGGCAGCCAGGCGCCGGTGCTGGGCGGCGCCCTCATCTGCGCGCTGGTGCTCACGGCCGCCGTGGCCATAGTGTTCGTGCGCACCCGGCCACCACGCCAGGTGCTGCTGCTGGGCACGGTGGCCCTGGTGCTGGGCCTGGCGGTCACGCTGGCGGGCATTGCGCTGCATTCGAGCGTGGCCTTCTTCGCGGGCACGGTGGTGGCGGGGGTGGGGTTTGGCTCGGGCTTCAACGGCTCGCTGCGCAGCCTGGTGGGCACCGCCACGGCGGCAGATCGCGGGGGGCTGATGTCGGGCTTTTTCGTGCTGAGCTACCTGGCGTTCAGCCTGCCGGCCATCGTAGCCGGGCTGGCCGCCGGCCTCTTCGGGCTGCATGCCACGGCGCTGGGGTTCGGGCTGGCGCTGCTGGCCCTCGGGCTCACGGCGCTGGGGCTGATGCTGCGGCGTGATGCCGCCTGACCGGGGCTGGCTGGCTGCCTGGCTGACCGCCCGGCGAAATCCGGATCAGGAGTAGATGGCCAGGCTCAGCGACAGTGCGGCGACGATGGCAATGGCCTGGATGCCAAAGACGATTCCCAAGATAGGCATGTGGTCCTCCGTGAAGAAGGCATGAGCGTAAAACGCCCTGCAACAATTTCATGCAGTCTTTTGCAAACTCGGCGCGTCAGACGATTCCTACAGCCTTTCAGCGCCTTGCCTCAGGAGGCCCCCCACTTGGCCGGGCAGCGCCTTCCGCTTTTGGACACACGCCAATGGGGCGCCGTCCTACAAAAATGGCCGGGCTCCGTCTTTAGTATTGCTCCTGTCGATACCGCATCGACACCCACCCCTCCCTTGCTGAACAGCAAGTTCACAGCCCGCCCACCGCGGGCTGTTTTTTTTCTGTGTACGCGTTTTCCGTCGGCACGGCCTTGCACACGCCTTCGGCGCCGGCCGATGGCCTGCGTCGAAACCGTCCGACAGCTACAGAGCGCGGTCTGCGCGCCAATGGAGGCACCACCCCAAGAGGAGGTACCTACCATGTCCCGCACCCACAGAACCCAGCCCGAGAAGCTCCGCCCCCGCGATATCAAGCGCCGCCGTCAGTGGGAGGCCATGCAGCGGCCGGCGCGCGAGGCGCTGCTGTTTCCGGAACCTGAGGCGCCGCAGTGGAAGCCGATGGGGTGAGTGGGGGGTCGGTGTACTGTGCCTCGTTGTTGCAGCATGCTTTTGCTGATGGCGGGGGCCGGGATGTGCGCCCGGCGGCGCAGTAACTTTCTCTTGCGTCGCCAAGAGAAAGTCACCAAA
>NZ_AKJX01000133.1 GCF_000276605.1 Acidovorax sp. CF316
GCGCTTGTAGGGGCGGTCGGAGGTGATGGCATCGTAGACGTCGCAGATGGCCGTCATGCGCGCGATCAGGCTGATCTCGTCGCCCTTGAGCTTGTCGGGGTAGCCCGAGCCGTCCATCTTCTCGTGGTGGTGGCGGCAGGCATCGAGCACCGCATCTTCCACGCTGCCGCCTTCCTGCAGCATGAGGTAGCCCCGCACGGGGTGGCTCTGCACCACGGCAAACTCCTCATCCGTGAGCTTGCCCGGCTTGTTGAGCACGGTCAGCGGTATGGCAGCCTTGCCCAGGTCGTGCAGCAGCCCGGCCATGCCGGCCACGCGCCTGTGCTCCTCGTTGAGGTTGATCTGCCTGGCCAGTGCCACCATCAACGCGCAAACCGCCACCGAGTGCATGTAGGTGTAGTCGTCCGCTGTCTTCAGGCGGGCCAGGCTGATCAGGGCGCCCGGGTTGCGGGTGACCGAATCCGAAATTTCTTCGACCAGGCTGCGGGCGCTCTCCGCGTTGACCGCCTTGCCCATGCGCGCCTCGCTGAACATGGAGACCATGGCCTGCTTGGCCTCGCCGCAGATCGAGGCGGCTGCCTGCAGTTCGCTGTGCATGCTGGCGGCAGCCCGGCCACGCGCGCGCCGTGGAGCAGGGGGAGGCGAGGGCGGAGAGGGGGGATCCACCTGCAGGGGCGGCAGCTTGTCAAGCATGCCGAAATCGGTCTCCACCTGGAAGTCGGCCTCCTCGCGCGAGACGGAGCGCACACCGGCCGCCACGTCCAGGCCCTTGGACGTGTCGATCCAGACCTCCTTGATGGACGCGGCCTTGATGCGCGCAAGGTCCTTGGGCTCTTTCAAGACGAACTTTGCCCGCCAGAATGGGTGGTCCATCCAGGAGCCGCAGAAATCATGCACATACATGCCCAAGGTAAGGTGCTGGATGCTGATGCGCTTGAGCATGGGTGTGTCCTGTGGCGGCCAAGTGCCTGGGAGCGGCAACCGGGGCCGAGGCTGTCGCCAGTCCATTCTTGTCCATCGGCGGGCTGGCAACAAGCGGGCGATTGCCACTGTGGCAAAACTCCCATGCAGCGACCCCAGGCAGCCGGTGCGCTGGCCCTGCCGCGCTCCATGCGGCGTGCCCGATATGGTGCAATGGGGACTCAGCCTGCCGCTTCGACCAGCGCGCGCCCTGCAGCCCGCAGCACCTTGCCCGCACTATCGCCCAGCAGCAGCGAGCCGCTGCTGAACGCGCCATCGACCAGCAGCGAGAGCTGCGAGGCCGTCACCTCGGGCTTCCTGAGTCCTATGCGCCTGCACAGTGCAGCCAGGCGTTTGCGCTGCTCCAGCCGGTGTGCGGCCGATATGGCGCGGGCCGGGTGGGCCGGGTCGGCAAACTCCGCCGCCACGTTGAGCTGCGGGCAGCCGCGGTAGCCGGGGCGGGCCACACGCTCGCCCACCCAGGCGAGCAGGGCGTCGAGCTCGGCCGCCGCATCCGGGGCATGCGTATTGGCGGCCTCGTCCCATTGCTGCCAGAACTCCCTGTCCTCGCGTTCCAGGAAGGCGGCGACCAGGTCGTCCTTGGTGCGGTAGTAGCGGTACAGGCTGGTCTTGGCGATCTGTGCGCGCTCGATGATCAGGTCGATCCCCACGGCGCGCACGCCCTCGGCATAGAACAGCTGGCAGGCCGTGTCGAGGATGCGCTGCTGCACGTCGCCCGCCGGCGCTGGCGGTGCCGCGGCGGCTGGCGTACTGGCTGCGGTGGTCTTGCGGGCGGCGGTAGGGCTCATGCCGGCATTGTCCCATATTCCGCGTTGACACGATACAGACCTGTATGTAGCATCGCGCCACCTTCAACAAAACGTACAGGTCTGTATCGTGGCTGCAAACACCTCCCTCCCTTTCTCTTCTTCTTCACACGCGTCTGCCCGCCCTGTGCTGGTCTACGGCGCCGCCGGGCACACCGGGCGCTTCGTGGTGCAGGCGCTGCGCGAACAAGGCCATGCCGCGCTGCTGGCCGGGCGCGATCTGGGCAAGCTGCAGGCCGCCTTCCCCGATGCGCCGGCGGACCAGCTGCGCGTGCAGGGGCTCGATGGCGATGGGGCCGCCCTTGCACGCCTGCTTGCCGAGAGTGCGCTGGTCGTGAACTGTGCCGGCCCGTTTACCGACAGCGCGCCCCAACTGCTGCAGGCCGCACTGCAGGCTGGCGTGCACTATGTGGACGTGTCGGCCGAGCAGCCCACGGCGCGCGAGGTCTTCGGGCAGTGGGGCGAGCGCTTCAGCGCCTCCGGTCTGTGCGCTGCACCGGCCGTGGCCTTCTACGGCGCCGTGGGCGACCTGCTGGCCACCAGCGTCCTCGGTGACTGGCCCGATGCCGATGCCGTCGAGCTGCACATCGCCCTGGACAGCTGGCACCCCACCGAGGGCACGCGCAAGACCGGCGTGCGCAATGCGGGCCGGCACGTGGTGTATGCCCATGGCCAGTTCCAGGCGCCGCCCGCCGTGGCCCCGCGCAAGACCTGGGCCTTTGCCGCGCCGTTCGGCGAGCAGGCCGTGGTGGGCTTCTCCAGCGCCGATGCCGTCACCATCGCCCACCACATCCGCGTGCCCGACGTGCCCGCCTGGATGAACGAGACCCCTCTCACCGAGCTGCGCGCCGCCGATACGCCTGCACCCGTGGCGGTGGACGCATCGGGCCGCTCGGCCCAGCGCTTCCTGGTGGAGGTGGTGGTGCGCCGCGGCGGCGAAGCGCGCCGCGCCAGCGCCAGCGGGCAGGACATCTACGCCATCACCGGCCCCCTGGCCGCGCAGGCGGTGGGGCGCATCCTGGCGGCGCGTGGGGGGCTGACCGGGGCCTTGTCGGCGGGGCAACTGGGCGATGCGCGCAGCTTTCTGCAGGGGCTGGCGCCAAAGTACCTGCAGCTCGATTTCGGCGGGTGATGGGCGGGTGATGGACGGGAGCTGCGCAAACGGGCGGTGCCGGCCCGCCGATGGAGGGGCCCGCGCCGGCATCTCGTAGAATCCGCCCCCCTTCCACCGCGCAGCCCCCACCCGCCATGCCGCAGATCCTCGTCGACCAGTTGCGCAAGACCTACCGCATCCACGAGCGCGACCCGGGCGTGCGCGGGGCCTTGCGCGCGCTGGTGCGGCCGCGCCACCGCACGGTGGAAGCACTGGCGGGCGTGTCCTTCTCGCTGGAGCGCGGCGAGTTGCTGGGCTTCATCGGGCCCAATGGGGCGGGCAAGTCCACCACCATCAAGATCCTGGCGGGCATCCTGCGGCCCGATGGCGGGCGGGTGGAGGTCAATGGCCGCGACCCGTTTGCCGACCGCGAGCGCCACGTGGCGCACATCGGCGTGGTGTTCGGCCAGCGCACCCAGCTGTGGTGGGACCTGCCGGTGGGCGACGGTTTCCGTCTGCTGGGCGATATCTACCGGGTGGACCCGGTGCGCCTGGCGCGCACGCGCGACGAGCTGGTGGCGCTGCTGCACCTGGAGCGCCTGCTCGACCAGCCCGTGCGCCAGCTCTCACTGGGCCAGCGCATGCGCGCCGAGATCGCGGCAGCGCTGCTGCACGAGCCGGACATCCTGTTCCTGGACGAGCCCACCATCGGGCTCGATGCACCCTCCAAACTGGCCGTGCGCGATTTCGTGCTGCGCGCCAACCGCGAGCGCGGCACCACGGTGCTGCTCACCACGCACGACATGCACGACATCGAGGCGCTGGCCCAGCGCGTGATCGTGATCGGCCACGGGCGCGTGCTGGCCGACGGGCCGGTGGACGCGCTGCGCGCCCAGGTCATGGCCGCGCGCCGTGTGGCCGAGGGCCTGGCCCAGGACATCGACGCCGATGCGGATGCCGAGGACATGGCCATCGAGGCCGTCATCGCGCGCTTTTACGCGATGCACAGCGCCACCGAAGCGTGATCCGCATGCAGAAGATGTATGCCGCCATGCCCCTGCACGAACGGCTGCGTCCGTATAGGGCTGCGTTCGCTTCGCGCTTTCTGCAGATGCTGCAGTACCGCACGGCGGCGTACGCGGGCTTTGCCACGGAGTGCTGGTGGGGCGGCATCAAGGTGATGGTGCTGGCCGCCTTCTATGCCGGCAGTGCCGGGGGCGCGGCCGGGGCACCCATGTCGCTGGCCCAGGCCATCACCTACACCTGGCTGGCCCAGGGGCTGCTGGCGCTGCTGCCCTGGCTGGGCGACCCCGAGGTGGCGCAGGCCGTGCGCAGCGGCTCCATCGCCTACGACCGCATGCGGCCGGTGGATGCGTACACGCTGTGGTTCGTGCGCTCGGCCGGGTGGATCGCCGCGCGCGTGCTGCCGCGCCTGGCGCTGATGCTGGCCTTTGCCGGCGTGGCGCTGCCCCTGCTGGGGCTGGGCGCCTGGGCCTGGCAACCGCCGGCCGGCGTGGCGGCCAGCCTGGCGTTTGCCGCGTCGGCACTGCTCGCGCTGCTGCTGTCCACCGCGCTGGTCATGCTGCTCAACATCGCCGCCGTGGCAGCGCTCAACGAACGCGGTATCAACGCGCTGGCAGGCCCGGTGGTCATCGTGTTCTCGGGCAACCTGCTGCCGCTGGTGCTGCTGCCCGATGCCTGGCAGACGGCGCTGCTGCTGCAGCCGCTGGCGGGGGTGATGGACATCCCGGCGCGCATCTACTTCGGGCAGTTCGCGGGTATGCAGGCGCTGGGCGGCCTGGCGCTGCAGGGCGCCTGGATCGTGCTGCTGGTGGTGCTGGGCCGCGCTGCCATGGGGCGCACCATGCGCCGCCTCGAAGTCCAGGGAGGCTGACATGGGATCGCTGGCACTGTTCGCCCGCCTTGTGCGCTCCTCGCTGGCCGGGCAGGCGCGCTACCCGGCCTCGGCGCTGATGCTCACGCTGGGCCAGTTCCTGGCCACGGGCATCGAGGTGGTCGGGGTGTGGGCGCTGTTCCACCGCTTCGGCGAGGTGCAGGGCTGGGGCATTGGCGAGGTGGCGCTGTTCTATGGGTTGGTGAACTGCATGTTCGCCGTGGCCGATGCGCTGGGGCGCGGCTTCGACGTACTGGGCACGGAGTTTTTGCGCACCGGCAGCTTCGACCGCCTGCTGCTGCGCCCCCGGGCCCCTGGCGCTGCAGCTGATGGGGCACGACTTCCGCATCAGCCGCCTGGGCCGGCTGGCGCAGGGCTTGCTGGTGCTGGGCTTTGCCACGGTGCAGGCCGGCATCGCCTGGACTCCCGCCACGGTGGCCATTGCGCTGTGGGCGCTGGCGGGCGGCGTGGCACTGTTCCTGGGCATTCTGGTGCTGCAGGGCACGCTGTCGTTCTGGACGGTGGAGAGCCTGGAGATCGCCAACGTGCTCACCTATGGCGGCGTGCAGGCGGCGCAGTACCCGCTGGCGCTGTATGCGCAGTGGTTCCGCCGCGTGCTGACCTTTGCCGTGCCCCTGGCCTGCGTGGCCTACTACCCGGTGCTGGCCATCCTGGGCAAGGCCGACCCGCTGGGCGCACCCGCGTGGGTGGGGCTGGTGTCGCCGCTGGCGGGCTTCGTGTTTCTGGCGGCGGCCTTCGGCGCCTGGCGCGTGGGCGTGAGGCACTATGCCTCCACCGGCAGCTGAGCGAAGCAGCAGTGTCCCTGCGGCTTGCCGTGGAAACGGGCTTGGTTGGGTGGGCAGGTCCATGCGATCATGCCAGGCGATGACCACAACAGGAGTTGCAGAGTGAGCGAGATCGCCAAGGTGGAACCCCAGGCCGTGCCGCAGGCCGCTTCGGGCCTGGACGGTGTCGAGCGCGTCGTGGCCGAGCCGCTGCGCTTCAAGGCCAAGCTGGCCATCGGCGAGAACGCGTACGCCTCGCTGCGCATGGTGAACCGGGGCCGCGAGCTCTGGGACGTGCTGGGCGCAGCCGGCGCCGGGGCGGCCGTCGCCAAGTCCAGCCTGGTGGCATCGGCGTTCTTTGCGCCTTCGGGGCTGATGGGGGCGCTGGGCGTGGGCGCGGCGGCCACGCCGGTGGGCTGGGTGGCGCTGGCGGCGCTGGCCTCGGGCGGCGCCTGCTATGGTATGTACCGCTGGCTCGGCCATTCCAAGGGCAGCCGGGTCATCGAGATTCCGCGCTGTCTCAACACGCCGCTGGACACCCTGGGTCTGGCGCTGTTCGACCTGATCGCGCCGCTGTCGCTGCGGCTGGCTGCGGCGGCCGATGGCGTGGTGCCGCCGCCGCGGCACGCCTTCCTGGCCGCACACCTGGTGGACGAGTGGGGGCTGGATGATCGTTTCGTCACGCAGGCCATGGCCGCGATCGAGCCCGGCCTGGCCCATGCCCCGCCCCAAGAGCTGGCGCGTGAACTGGCTGCCTTTCTGCATGCCAACCCGGACTGCAACCACCAGGTCATTGCGGCCGAGATGGGGACCTTCCTGGAGCAGATGCTGCAGGCCGGCGGGGCGGCGCTGGCCGAGCCCGAGCAGCAATTGCTGGCCCAGGTGCAGCAGACCCTGCAGTCCCCGCCGCCCGGCGAAGTGGCCAAGGTCTGGACCCGGGCCCGAGAGCATGCGGGCCACTATGGCGGCCAGGTGGCCGGTGCGGCCGGCAAGGCGGCGACATGGACCAAGGAACAGCTGCCAACCGTGCAGCAGATGGAGGAACTCAGAATGCGTGGTACCGAACTGCCCGGTCAGATTGCGGGCGCCGTGGGCAAGGCCGCCAGCTGGACCAAGGACCAGATGCCCACCGCCCAGCAGGTGGACGAATTGAAGAAGCGCGGCGGCGAGCTGACGGGCCAGGCGGCCGAGACCTTGCGCAGCGCCACCCGTGCAGCGCAGGACGCGCTGCCCACCGCCGAGCAAGTCCAGCAGGGCGCGCAGCGCACGGGCGCCTTGGCGCGCCAGGGGCTGGACAGGCTCCGGGCGAAACTCGGGCGCTGAGCCGGGGCAGGGCGGGGTCGACGGCCTCTTGTTATCAGTACTGTATTTAAATACAGTATAGATTTCCAACGAAAGGCCAACCATGCTCCAAGGTAGCTGCTGCTGCGGGTCCGTCCGGTTCACGCTGTCCCGCCCGCCCACCATGATGGGCACCTGCCATTGCACGCGCTGCCGCAAGCTCGGCGCCAGCACCTTCGTGTTCGTCGAGCGCGAGGCGTTCACGCTGGTCTCGGGGGCCGATTGCATCACCACCTACGAGCCGCCGGCACCCTACCAGTACAAGCGCTGCTTCTGCACGCGTTGCGGCACCTCGCTGGGCGAGGTCACGTCGGCCGGCAATGCCTTCCCTGTCGCTGCCAATTGCTTCGACAGCGAATTGGAGCTGGCCAACCAGTTCCATGAATTCGTCAAGGAGAAGCCGCACTGGGTGGGCATCTGTGACGAGGCCCGGCAGTTCGCGGAGCACCCCCACCAGTAGCTGCTGGCCGGGCCCTAGCTACCGCTCCTGCGCGGCCAGCCGCAACCCCAGCCCGATCAGGATCACGCCCGAGATGCGCGACTGCCAGGCCATGAAGCGCCGGTTGCCCACCAGCCGCTCGCGCATGCGGTAGAGCACGGAGACCAGGGCCAGTTCGTACAGCGTGTCCATCACCGCCATGGTGGCACCCAGGATGAGCATCTGCACCACCACCGACCCACGTGCCGGGTCCACGAACTGGGGCAGAAAGGCCAGGAAGAACAGCGCCACCTTGGGGTTGAGCGTGCCGGCCACAATGGCCTGGGCCAGCGGGGCCTTGCTGGCGGCGGGGGCCGCAGCGGACTTGTCGGCAGGCTGTGCAGCTGTGGTGGCCTGGGCGCGCGAGCGCAGCGCCTGGATGCCCAGGTAGATCAGGTAGGCCGCGCCGACGTACTTCACCACCGCAAAGGCCAGCGCCGAGGTGGCCAGCAGAGCCGACAGCCCCAGCGCCGCGGCCGCCGCGTGGACCAGCGTGCCCACGTTCAGGCCCACTGCCGTGAGCGCACCTGCGCGGCGCCCGCCGGTCAGGGTGTTGGCCAGCACCAGGGCCTGGGCCGGGCCGGGCACCAGGATCAGCGCCGCGCTGGCGGCAACAAAGGTGGCGTAGGTGAGCGGGTCGAAGAGCATGGCGGTGCCTGGGTTGTTCTGTGGAGCGGATACCTTGGCCTGAAAAGCGTGGGAAGAGCGACGGTCTCGCTTCGGATATTCTGTCGTGTCTACCTTGTTAATGCAAGTGTGTTGCGTTTGAACTATTGAAGGATAACCATGGTGGTGGATGAAGAGCGCGTCTCTGGGGCCCGCACCGATGGGTTGCGCTTGGCCGAATGCCCGCCAGGCCAGGCGCCCGCATGGACCGCGCACGACCGCAGTTTTGTGGTGGAGGGCGAGCTGGTGCCGCACCTTGTGGATGGCCGGTTGGGCTATGGCATCACCAGCGTCGCGCCGTATGTGAAAACCTATGCGGACGAGGAGGGCGGTGCCGCAGGGCCGGACGACGGTGAGGCTGCCTGCCACTCCGTGGTCGCCTACCTGGGCGGGCAGCCGGCTGGCGAGATCGTCCTGGCACGGCACTGGAACGGGTACGCCTGTGTCCATGACCTGGTGGTCGGCCAGGCCTTTCGGCGCCGGGGCGTGGCCCGGGCCCTGGTGGAGCATGCGATCGCCTGGTCGCGTGCCCAGCAGTTGGCGGGCGTCACGCTGGAAACGCAGAACAACAACGTGGCGGCCTGCCGCTGGTACGCGGCCTGCGGGTTCAGGCTGGAGGGTTTCGATTACGGCCTGTACCAGGCGCTGGCGCCCGGCACGCGGGAGGTGGCCCTGTTCTGGTACTGGCGCGCGCCCCACTGAGGGTGCCGCCTTGGCGTTTCTGCGCCACGGGGCGTGGTCCTGTCATGCGGGGCCGCTATAGTGCCAGGGCATGCCATGCCCGGACTGGGGCATGGCTTGGGCTGCCCGCAGCCACACCACCACAAGCCGCCAGAAAAGACCGCCCCACCGATGCCCGGATCCCACCTCGACGCCCCGCTGTTCATCAAGGACATCTACGAAACCCAGGTCGATACCGCCAAGACCTCGTTCTTCTTCAACGATGGCGGCATGCCGGTCTACCTGAGCGAGGCGCCTGCGGATGTCACGCCGCTCGTGCCGGCCGCCACAGACCCGGCCCTGGCCGTGGGCAACGAGTACCTGGTGGCCGACGTATTGGGTGTGGCATCCAATCCGCCCTATGGGGTGGAGACGCAGCTGGGCTTTGCGGCCGAGGAGGTGGTGTTTGCACCCCTGTGGGCCACGCGCAGCATCGCGGCGGCCTTTGGCATCACCCTGGTGGAGCCCGGGCAGGCCGTGCGGATCGAAAGCCCGGTCACCGAACTGCAGCAGGTGGAGTACGAATACGGTGTGTTCGCCGGCCACTGGTCGCCCTACCAGGGCACGGGCGACGCCTTGCTCAGCGTGGTCTGCACCGACCTGGAGCACCATGATTTTCCGCATGTGTTCGCCTCCACCGACCCCACCCAGCCGCTGGTGATCTCGGTGGGCCGCTACTGGCCGGCGCTGGGCAAGATACGCTTGGCCGACCTGTGGGTGCCGCGCGGCAGTGCGCTGTATGTACCGCCCAAGCCAGCCAGCAGCGACCCGGCTGCCGTGGTCGACCTGCACAACAACCGCAACTCGGCGCGTGCCTGCTGGGGCGACATCCGCCAGAACAGCATCACCACGCACACGCTGCTGCAGACCGAGGGCGGCTTCTTCTACTGGTACTGGAATGGGATCGCGACCGTGCACAGCCGCCCGGTCGCGGTAAGCTGAGCCCGGGCCAGGAAGCGACAGCGAGCAATGACCATGGACATGTCCCACGTGAAGGGACTCGGTGGCGACGACAGCGACAGCGTGGTCTACAAGACCCTGCTCGAATCGACCCGCGCCATCCCCTGGAAGATCGATTGGGCGACGATGAAGTTCGCCTACATCGGCCCGCAGATCGAGCCGCTCCTGGGCTGGCGCCAGGACAGCTGGTTCACGGTGGACGACTAGGGCCTGTTCACACTAATTTCGGGGATCGCGTTGGCCGGCCTGGGGGCTGGATGCAAGGCGCCCGCGCGCAGCAAGGTGTGCACCTTGCAAGCGCGGGCAACGCCGCAGACGGCCCCCAGGCCGGACAACCCGAAGGGAAGACCCTTGCCTGCGCGCCACTCGTCGTTGCGCTCCTTGCGTGTGCAAGGGCACACGCTGCGTCGCGCGCCTAGAATGGCACGCTGGCAAGGGCCTTCGCGACCCCGAAATTAGTGTGAACAGCCCCTAGGCCACGCGCATGCACCCCGAGGACCGCGACTACGTGGTCAACTTCTGCGTGGCCCAATCCCAGGCCGGCGTGGACCACGAGGCCGACTACCGCGCCCTCACCAAGGACAACGGCTATGTGTGGATACGCGACGTGGTCCACGTGGTGCGCAAGCCCGATGGCCAGGTGGAGGCACTGATCGGCTTCATGTTCGACATCACCGAGCGCAAGAAGACCGAGGAAAAGCTGCTCGCCCTGCAAAAGGAACTCGAAGCCCTGTCGTTCAAGGACGGCCTGACCAACATCGCCAACCGGCGCCGCTTCAACTCCGCCATCGAGCTGGAGTGGGATCGCGCGCGCAAGGCCGGCACGCCGCTGTCCGTGCTCATGCTCGACATCGACTTCTTCAAGCAGTACAACGACCTGTACGGTCACATCCAGGGCGATGAGTGCCTGATCAACATCGCCCAGACACTGAGCCTGGCGCTGGAGAACCCGCGCGACCTGGTGGCGCGCTTTGGCGGCGAGGAGTTCATCATCCTGTTGCCTGGTGCCGATGCCGCCACCGCCCTCAAGGTGGCCGAGCGCTGCCAGCGCCTGATCCAGAAGCAGGCCATTGCCCATGCCCAGTCACCGCACGATCAGCGCGTGACGCTGAGCATCGGCGTGGGTACCTCCACGCCGGGTGGCTACGCCAAGCCTGCGGACTTCATCGATGCCGTGGACCAGCGGCTGTATGCGGCCAAGAAGAACGGGCGCAACCGCATTGAAGTGGTGTGACGGGCTGACTGGCCGTTCTATGCCCGGCCTCCGAAGGTGTCGGCATCGCGCAGGCCGGCCAGAAACGCGGTGAAATCCGGCGCGAGCGCGATGACCTCAGGTTCGTCGCCATAGGTGTCGACCCATACCACGCCGGGCTCGCCTTCGGGGCCGCAGGCGCGGTAGTCGAACATGACGACGGTGTGCCCCGCGGTCGGCGTTTCCGCGAACACGAAACCCCAGGAGGGATAGCCCCAGTCCGCATGGATGGCGTGCTCGGTGGCGATGTCGATCCCATGCTTGCCACCGATGCCGCGAATGCCGGTGATCGCAATGTGGTCAGTGGCCCAGGACGTGGGGCGGTCCACCGCAAAACAGGGGCGCCGCACGCTGCCTCCGTTCCTGGTCATCAGCAGCAGTTCGGCATAGGCCGCCGGAAACCGAAAGCCCAGCGCCTGCTGCGCCGCGTGCAGTGCGCTGCGCGCCAGCGGCGGGCCGGTGAACCAGTCCGTGCCATCGAAGAGGTCTGGGGCGCTTGCCGCTGCGCTCTGTCGGGCCAGCAGATCGATGGCATCTGCCACGTGGCCCGCCGCGGCATCCAGTGCGGCCCGGCAGGCAGCCACAGGTGCTCCGGACGCCAAGCGAACGCGCTGCAGATCGTGAAGCGTGGACGTCATGGTCGGGCCCGCCAGGTATTCATGCAGCAGCGTGCGGGCGCCTCATGCCAGATCCTGTGCCGATGGCAGGTACAGCCCCTCCGCCGTCGTGACCGAGCGCGCTGCGCGCACGGCCCGCGCCGTGGCGATCGCCGTCGCCTCGGCCGCCATGGTCGAGAGCACCATCATCCCCGGGTTCTTGCCCGCCACGCCTGTGCCCAGGGTGAACAGCGTGTCGCCATCGGACATGGTGTGCACCGGGTTAATGCTGCGCGCCAGGCCGTCGTGCGCGGCCACGGCCAGGCGGTGGGCCTGGGCCTTGGTGATGGTGGCATCGGTCGCGATGACGCCGATGGTGGTGTTGGTGCCGGCCAGCAGCGGCCTGGGCGGCTCCCCGCGCAGCAGGGCGCGGCGCGTGTCGCGCAGCTGGCGGCCATCGTCGGTGCGGGCGCCGGCGATCACCTGGGCGGTGTCGGGGTCGATCACATCGCCCAGGGCGTTGCAGGCGATCAGCGCGCCCACGGTGACGCCATCCACGGTGACCGATGCCGTGCCGATGCCGCCCTTCATCGCGTTCTGGATGCCGAAGATCTTGCCCACGGCCGCGCCCGTGCCCGCGCCCACATTGCCCTCGGCCGGGTCGGCGCGCGAAGCGGCCTCGCACGCGGCGTAGCCGGCCGCTGCATCGGGGCGGATGCGCATGTCGCCCACCAGCAGGTCGAACAGCACGGCGCTGGGCACCAGGGGCAGGCGGCCCACCACCACGTCGAAGCCGAAGCCGCGCTCCTCCAGCCAGCGCACCGCGCCGCTGGCCGCGTCCAGCCCCCACGAGCTGCCGCCCGCCAGCATGATGCCGTGCACCTTTTCCACCAGGTTCGACGGGTCCAGCAGGTCCGTCTCGCGCGTGCCGGGCGCGGCGCCGCGCACGTCCACGCCGCCCACCGCACCTTCGCGCGCCATGACCATGGTGCAGCCCGTGGGCCGGCGCGGGTCGGTGAAGTGGCCGACCTCGATGCCGGGCACGCGGGTGATGCTGCCGGCGTCGTGCGATGCGCTGTGGGGGACAGGGGAGGGGGAGGTGGTCGTTGTCGTTGTGGTCGTCATGGCCTGTGATTATGGGCTGTGGCATGCGGGAGGCACCGCTGCGGCAAGGGATCGACCTGTTTCCGGCCGCGTTGTAACGGTGTGTTTTATGGGCTTTTGAACGTGACGGGTATCACCTGTGCCCCGGGGCCGCCGCACCACAATGGGCCGATAACACAAGAGAGAGGAAGGATCACCATGGCGACACCACCCTGGCGTCGGGCTTTGGCCTGTCTGTTGCCCGCGTTGCTGGCGGGCTGGGCCTCATCCACCAGCGCCGTGCACGCGCAGAGCATCGCCACCGGCGCGCGCCACGGCCTGGCACTCCAGGCCGACGGCAGCGTGCTGGCCTGGGGCGACAACCGGCTGGCGCAACGCGGGGCCGGCACAACCCTGTATGTGCCCACCGCGCGCGAGATCGCCTTGCCCGCCAAGGCCGTGGCCGTGCAGGCCAGTTCCACCAGCGCCCTGGTGCTGGACGACCAGGGCAACGTCTGGAGCTGGGGCACCAACCGCCGCGGCGAGCTGGGCGACGGCACGCGCACGGACCGGCCCACGCCGCGCATCGTGTTCCGCAATGCGGCCAGGATCACCATCAACGGCGGGACCTCCTCCCCCAGCTTCGTGATCGACAAGGACGGGCAGCCCTGGTGGTGGGGGCCGATGTACGCAGGGGGCGAGGTGCTGGTGCCCACCCGGGCCGCGCAGGTGCCGGCGCGCTTGGTCTCGGTGGGGCAGTACGGGCCCACCACCGCAGGGCTGGATGACAAGGGCGTGATCTGGGCCTGGGGGGAGTACGTGCCGTGCGCCGCCTCGACAGGGCCCAGCGGGCCGGTGGCCATGGCGGGCTTGCCGCCCATCGAGCGCTTTTACATCCAGCTGAGCGCCGTATGGCCGGAAGGAGTGCGGACACTCTTTTCGCGCGCGGAGGCGGTGGACACCAGCGGCCGTGCGTGGAAGTGGGGCGGAGAAGCCGGCTTCGGGCCTGGACCGGGGCCCACCTTCGGCATCGGAATGCCTTGGTACCTCAACACCCTGTGTCCCCCTGTCCGGAGCCCGCAGGACGATCCCAGGGAGCCCTACGCGCCGAAGGCCCATTCCGAACTGGTGCGCGCGGGCACGGTCATCGAGCGTTTCATCACCTCGGATTCCGCGCAGGCGCAAGCGTCCAATGCCTACACCACGCTGGGCATCACGGCGGATGGCGAGCTGTGGCAGTGGCGTGACGAGTACAACGCCCCGCCGGGCATGACGCTGCGCCGCGAGGCCTCCAACGTGGCGGACGCCAGCCGCTATTCGACCCGGGAGCGCGAAGGCGCGCTGGGCCTGATCTACGTCACCCGGGACGGAAAGGTCTACGCCAAGGGCACCAACTACAACCTGCACCTGGGCATTGCCCGTGCGGAGGCAGACGGGGCGGAAGCGGTCTCCAGCCCGCAGAATGTCCAACTTCCTTCCGCAGCAGTGAGCGTGCATGCCAATGGAACCGGCAGCTATGCCCTGCTCAAGGACGGGACCCTGCTCGCCTGGGGCGCCGGTGCCGGGCAACTGGACCGGTTCAGCGACATCGGCTGGTATGCCGTTCCCGAGCGGCCATCGCAGGTGGCGCTGCCCTTTGCCATCGCCAGGATCGCGGTGGCGCAAGGCCGGTGGCTGGCGTTGGACACCGATGGCGGCGTCTGGAGTTCGGATGAATGGGGCTCCGGCCCGCAAGCCTCCGGTGTGCTGCGACCGACCATGGTCAGCCGCGCCAATGGCCTGCCCGCTGCACGGGCCATATCTTTGGGCGGGACCGCCAACGGCGGGAGCCTGGCCAGCATCCTGGGCGTGGATGGATCGGTCTGGACCATGGGCTCTTCGGCCGGCGTGTTCCCGCCGCCGCCTGCGCCTCGGCCTGGCCTGGACGAATATTTCTCCCAGATGCGCGTGCCCAGAAAGGTTCTGGGCTTACCGCTCTCCATTGTGCAGGTGGCCTCGGTGGGCCGGTCGTCGTATGCGCTCGATGCCTCGGGAGGCGTCTGGTTCTGGGGGCAGCATGCCTACGGCCTTGGCGGGCGCTCGGCAGCGCAACTGGGCATTGACCTGGTCGTGAACGAGCCCTACCTGCTGCCGCTGCCGCACAAGGCGGTGTCCATCCACACCAACGCCAATGACGAGGGGTTCTGCGCAGTCCTGGCCGATGGCTCGGCCCAGTGCTACGGCCGGATGTTCAACGAGCATGCGGGAAGGGCCTTTCGCCTGCATGCCCCCATCGAGGAACTGTCGATCGGCGTGGCGGAAAGGGGCCAGGGGCTCATTGCCGACGAGCGGGAGGGGACCGTGCATTTCCGCCTGGCGGACGGCACCGTCTGGGCCTGGGGTCGGGGGCGCTACGGGCAATTGGGCAACGGCACCTTTGCCAATGCCGCAGAGCCCACGCCCGTGAACAACGATGCGGGCACCGGCGACCTGGACCTGGCCCCCGCCACGCCCAATGTGCCCACGGCCAGCCGCCCGCCGTTCCGTGTGAAGACCCGCCTGGCGGGCAACCTGCGCACGCTCTCGTTCGACGCGGATGTGTTCGGCAGCGTGGGCCTGGGTGCCGGCAACCTCTACGCCTTCGCCACCGCAGACCTGCGCACCTGGATGCAGCTCGATGGGCAGGGCCAGTGGGGCCCGTTGCGCGCAACGGTGCCCGCCGCAGCCAGCAACGTGCCGCTGGGCAGCGAAGCCCAGTCGACTCCCCTGGCCATCCTGCCGCAGTTCTCAGGCACGGGCCTGGCCGGCGTGCGGGTGTTCGTGGGCCAGGGGCGTGATGCGCAGGAAATGCTGTCCGCCCGGCGCTTTCGCGAGGTGCTGGAGCTGGCGCCCGAAGACTGAACGCAGCGCACGCACGCATACGCCACAACCGCTACCCGCCCTTTGCCAGGACCACCGCATGCAACTCCGTATCCTGCCATCCATCGCCGGCCTGCTGTTGGCCCTGGCTGCCAGCGCCGCACCGGCCCAGACCATCGCCACCGGCGCACGCCACAGCCTGGCCCTCACGGCCGACGGCAGCGTGCTGGCCTGGGGGGACAACCGCCAGGGGCAGCTGGGGCAGGGGCGTAACGCGTACAGCGATGCGGACCGGGTGATCCCGCTGCCCGCCAAGGCAGTGTCCCTCAAGACCAGCGCTACCCATGCCCTGGTGCTGGATGAAGAGGGCAATGTCTGGAGCTGGGGCACCAATCGCAAGGGGCAACTGGGCGATGGCTCGCTGACCGACCGCGCCACGCCGCAGGTCATTTTCCGCAATGCAGCGCAGATCACCTACAACGGCGGTGATCTGTACCCGTCGACCCTGATCGACCGCAACGGTCAGCCCTGGTGGTGGGGGCCATTGCCGTCCGGTGCGGTGCAGGCGCAGCCCGTGCAGTCTGCCGCCATTCCCGCGCGGCTCACCGCGCTGATGCAGGAGGGCGCCACCTCGGCCGGGCTGGATGACCAGGGCGTGGTGTGGGCCTGGGGCGAGGGCGTGCCCTGCACCGGCTCGCCAGCGCTGAGCGGGCCGGTGGCGATGCGTGGCGTGCCGCCGATCCGCCGCTTCAGTCTCACGGACCAGACCTACGGCAACATGTACGGCCGCAACCCTCCCCATTCCCTGGTCTACGCGCAGGACCGCGATGGCCGGTACTGGGCATGGGGTTCGGAGTTCATCACGGGCGGCTTCGAAGGACTTTGGCCGGTGTGGAAGGATTTCTGCCCCCCGGCCCAGTCCGCCGACGCGCAGCGCGTGATGGATGCCGCCTACACCGGGCCCGACGAACTGCGCAACCTGGGCGTCGTGCTCAGCTATGTGGACCAGGCACGGTCCAAGACCATCGATGTGAGCAAGCAGGCGTTCTACTACGGATGGACGCAAGGCGGGGACCTTTGGCTGTGGACCTACCGGGACAGCAGCCATGCCACCTACACCGTGGCGCAGGTGGCCTCCGGCGTGGTCGAGGCGGGCGCCTATTCTTCCGGGCCCGATGCCTACTTGCCCGGGCTGATGTACATCACCCGCGATGGCCGGCTCCATGTGCGCGGCACCAATGCCCGGCTGCACCACGGCGTGGCCGATGGCGATCTGGACTCGTCCTCCAGCCCGCACAAGGTGGCGCTGCCCGGCCCGGCGGCCAGCGTCCACACGCAATCCAACGGCAGCTACGCGCTGCTCAAGGACGGCAGGGTGTTCCGCTGGGGCTCGGGGGACCCGCGCTACGGCAGCCAGGACAGGGTTCGGTGGCCCGCGATGCTGCCGCTGCCCTCGCTGGTGGATGCGCCCGTTGCCTTCGTGAAGCTGGCCGCGGACAACGAGTTGTGGATGGGGCTGGATGCCAGCGGCAACGTCTGGAGCACGACCCCGGTGGAGCAGGGCGCCACGGCGCAGGACCTGCGCCCGGCCATGGTCCCGCGCTCCACGGGGCTGCCCGCCGTGCGGGATATCGCCGCGCGGGGCGGCCTGCTGGTGGGCGTGGATGGAACGGTGTGGACGCGGGGCATATGGACCAGCGCCTCGGCCGGTGCACCCAAGGCATTCGTTCCCACCCAGGTCAGCGGCCTGCCATCGACCATCGCCCAGGTAGCGGTCACCCGGGTCGGAGGTTTCTTTGCGCTCGATGCCTCGGGCTCCGTCTGGTACTGGGGCTCTCACGGCTTCGGGCTGGGAGGGCGCGACACCGCCCAGGAGCATTTGCTCAGTCCCGCGGTGAAGGCGCCCTTCGTGCTGCCCCTGCCGGACAAGGCGGTCTCCATCCATACCAGTGACTACAACTTCTGCGCCGTGCTGGACGATGGTGCCGCCTTCTGTCGCGGCCGGATGTTCAACGGGCACCTGGGCCAGCTGTTCCGCCTGCATGCGCCCGTGCGCGAAGTGTCCATCAGCGTCGATGGCGAGCGCGAAGGCACGGTGCACTTGAGGTTGGTCGACGGCACGGTCTGGGCCTGGGGCAAGGGGCTGGGCGGGCAACTGGGCTCGGGCACCTACACCAATGCTGCCGAGCCCGTGCCGGTGGTCGATGAGGCCGGCACGGCCGACCTGGATCTGGCCCCTGCGACGCCCAATGTGGCAACGCCAAAGCGCCCGCCGTTCCGTGTGAAGACGCGGCTCGAGGGCAACCTGCGCAGCCTGTCGTTCGGCGGGGATGTGTTCGGCAGCGCGGGTACGCCAGCGGGCAGCAATGTCTACCTGCTCGCCGGGGGCAGTACCTGGCTGCAGCGCGATGCGCAGGGCCGGTGGGGCCCGCTGGGCTGGCCGGTGCCGGCCGTGGCCAGCGGTGTGCAGTTGGCCAGCGAAACCCAGTCGGTGCCGCTCGACCACATCCTGCAGCAGTTCCCGGGCTCGGGTCTGGCGGGCCTGCGCGTCTATGTCGGCTACGGCCGCGATGTGGACGAGATGCTGGCCGCGCGGCGCTTTCGCGAGGTGCTCGAGCTGGCACCCGAGGACTGACACACGGTGCATGCCCCATCCCGGTAGGGTGGGGCGCTGCCGGGCTTGGCGGCCTAGGATGATTTCTTTCCGCGCATGCCGCCACGTTGCCGTCACACACCGTGGCGGCACCGTGGCGCGTGGCACTCGTCGCTGGCGCGCCTTGCGACAGACCAAGAGAGGAAGGGAAGATCACCATGACGACACCACCACCACCATGGCGTCGGGCTGCGGGCTGCCTATTGTTGCCTGCACTGCTGGCGGGCCTGGGCCTGTCGGGTGCCGCTGGGGCCCAGACCATCGCCACCGGCGCGCGCCATGGCCTGGCACTGCAGGCCGATGGCAGCGTTCTGGCCTGGGGCGACAACCGCCTGGCCCAGCTGGGGCAGGGCAAGACGGTCTATGCCAGCACGGCGCGCGAGATTGCGCTGCCGGCCAAGGCCACGGCGGTGCGCACCAGCAGGACCACCGCCCTGGTGCTGGACCAAGAGGGCCATGTGTGGAGCTGGGGCACCAATGCCCGGGGTCAGTTGGGCGACGGTACGCGGGCCGACCGGGCCACCCCGCAGGTGGTCTTTCGCGGTGCGGTGTACATCGCCAACGGGGGCGACGCCGCTCCCTCCTTTTTGATCGACAAGGACGGCCAGCCCTGGTGGTGGGGGCCGCTGCCGTCCGGTAGGGATGCCGCCGTGCCCGAGCGCGCAGCGCAGCTGCCCGCGCGGCTGGTGCGCATCGAGCACCAGTTGCGCGCCACCGTGGCGCTGGACGAGCAGGGCGTGGTCTGGTCCTGGGGCGAAGGCGCGGCCTGCTCGGGCAGTGGCACTGCGGCCTCGGCGCCGACGGCCATGCGCGGCGTGCCGCCCATTGTGGATTTCATCTTCGAGGCCCAGGGGCCGATCACCAACCTGGGCCCCGACTGGCCCGCCCTGGGCCCGGTCTCGCGCGTGACCGCCAAGGATGCCGGTGGCCGTCTGTGGGTGTGGGGCACCGATCCCCACCGCATTCCGGACGGGCTGCCGTCCCAGGGGCTCACCCATTGCCCGGCCGAGCGCTGGGCACTGGCCTACGATCCCTTCGTGGGCCGCGACAGCATCCACCCGGACATGGAGAAGGCCGGTGTGAAGCTGCAAAAGGTGGTGCATGGCGGCGGTGGCTCCCTGGGGTGGACGGCCGAGGGCGATCTCTGGCGCTGGCAGTATGTCCCCACGGGTGAGATTTCGGGTGGCCCACGCATGGCGGTGGAGCGTGTCGCCACCGGCGTGGTCGATGCCAGCGGCCACAACACGGCGTCGCGGGGCGTGCTGCCGGTGCTGATGTACATCACGCGCGACGGCAAGGTCCATGCCATGGGGTCCAACACCAGCCTGCACTTGGCGGTGGCCGCCGATGCAGCCGGTGGGGCCGAATCGATCGCCAGCCCGCGCAAGGTTTCGCTGCCTTCCGCTGGGGTGAGTGTGCACGCGAGCGAGGCGGGCAGCCACGCGCTGCTGGCGGATGGCAGGATCTTCCGCTGGGGCCTGGGCGCTGTGCAGTACGACTGGCAGGCCAGCTACCTGGGAAGCAGCTTTGTGCAGACGCCCACGCACATCCCGCTCGGGGCGCCGGTCACCCAGCTTGCGGCAGCGCAGGGCCAGTGGCTGGCGGTGGACGCCGATGGCAAGGTCTGGAGTTCCGGCGGCTGGGGGATCGATCCCGTCCCCCACAGCCGCCCGGCCGTGGTTGGGGGCTCCACGGGCCTGCCGCTAGCGCGCAGCGTGTCCGTGGGGGGCAACGGACATGGCGCCATCCTCGGTGTGGACGGATCGGTATGGACCATTGGCGGCAGCCGCGAAATCTTCCCTCCCTTCCAGGGCTCCGATGTCCATGGGTCCCTGGTCGCGTCCTCGGTACCTCGCAAGGTGGAGGGGCTGCCCAGCTCCATCACTCAGGTGGCGACGGCCGATGGCAGCTATGGTGCAGCGTACGCGCTGGACGCGTCCGGCACCGTATGGTTCTGGGGGGCGCAGCACCTGTACGGGATTTCCGGGCAGGACAGTGCGGGCCTCAACCGGGGGCAGTGGCTCGTGCGGACCCCGATTGTGCTGCCGCTGCCGCACAAGGCGGTTTCCATCCACGCCGGGGATTTCAATGTCTGTGCCGTGCTGCAGGATGGGTCTGCGCAGTGCTACGGCAAGCTGTTCAACGAGCACCGGGGACGGCGCCTGCAGTTGCATGCACCCATCCGAGAAATATCCATGGGGGTGGACGAGGACCGCGCCGACACCGTGGCGACAGCCCGGCGGGGCGGCACGGTCCACCTGCGCCTGGCGGACGGAACGGTATGGGCCCTGGGCCAGGGCCGCCAGGGGCAACTGGGGTCCGGTGCCTACGCCAGTGCGGCAGAGCCCATCCCCGTGGCCAATGAAGCCGGCACCGGTGACCTGGACCTGGACCCCGCTGCACAGAATGGGGTGGCTGCCAACCGCCCCCCGTTCCGGGTGAAGACGCTGCTGGCGGGCAACCTGCGCAGCCTGTCGTTCACGGGCGATGTGTTCGGCAGCTCCGGCACGCCGCCAGGCGCCAACGTGTATGCACTGGCCTCCGCCGGGCCCCTGGGCCAGGGTGTCTGGGTGCAGCTCGATGCGCAGGGCACCTGGAGCCCGCTGCGCTGGCCGGTGCCTGCGGTGGCCAGCAACGTTCAGCTGGGCAGCGAGGCCCAGGCCGTGCCGCTGAATCTGCGGCCGCAGCAACTGCAACAAGGCTCCGATCTCACGGGCCTGCGGCTGTACATCGGCTACGGTCGCGATGTCGACGAGATGCTGGCCGCACGGCGCTTTCGCGAGGTGCTGGAGCTGGGGCCCGACGCGACCGGCATGGTCCTGACGTCGGACTTTTGAAGGGCTGCTGCGCGTTGAGAACCCTCGGCCATGCAAGCGGGCAGGCGCCCGTGCTCATCGCTCAGAACAGCGTGTAGTAGCTGTCGTAGCTGCGCAGCCAGAGGTTGGGTTGCCGCGATTCTTGGTCGAAATGGAGCTGCAGCAGGTTGGCGCGCGGCAGGGCGCTGTCCACCACCAGTTCCTTGTCGTTGGTGGCCTCTTTCACCTCGCTGAAGGCCAGCCGCTGCAGCACATGGGTGAAGGCGGCCTCGGCATTGCGCGGGCGGTAGTCCTCGTCGAGCAGCAGCGAGGGCTTGCGCAGGTATTCCTGGTGCAGCCAGTACCACACGCCCTCGCTGGTCGTGCCTGGCTGAGCGCCGGGGTTGCCCTGGTCGCCCCAGGTGTGGGTGGGCTCGCCCGCGGTCACCCCGGCAGGGTCCCAGGCCAGCGCGCCAAGGCCGTCGCCCACATGCACGAACACCGCCAGGCTGCGGTCGTAGCGTGCGCGGACGGGGGCGGGCAGAATCGTGTCGAGCCCGTCCTTGCCGCCGGACGAGTAGTCCCATTGGCGCAGCAGCATGTCGGTCACCGTGGTCATGGAAGACGGGTGGACAAAGGATGAGTCGCCCACCTCGACGCGCCAATCGGCCAGCAGCCTGACCATGGCGGGCAGCGGGGCGCCCAGGCGCTTTTCCAGGTCCTGCAATGCAGCGGCGGCAGGCTTCTTGCCGGTGGGGGGCTTGGCCCGTTCGACCGTGACCGTGCCTTCCTCCAGGCGCTTGGACAGGCCGCGCACACGTTCGATCCAGGGCTTGCCCTGGTCGTAGAGCGGGGCCGATACGCGGGACATGTCGCGCACCGTCCAGGTCCCGTTGAAGGGCGTGGCCTTGCCTGCCAGGGTCACCGTGCCGCGCAGCTGCACGCGCTGCAGGCCCTGGGGCAGGGCCCACACCAGCGCTGGCCGCCGGTGCAGGCCGGGCTGCGTGGCCCAGTCCACTGAAACCGAGAAATCGGCTGTGCGTGAGGGTCTGGCAGGGCCGCAATCTAGACGGCGGGCGCAGCCGGGTTGCACACCCGGCGAGCACGGCAACGACGAGTGCGGCCCTGCCAGACCCTCACCCTTTGGGCCGGGGTGGCAGCGGGCGCTTCGCAGCGTTGCGGGCCTTGCCAAGGCGGCCAGCCTTGGCCGCAGCCCGCGCCTTGCGCTGCACCCCACTGCCACCCCGGCGCACAGCCGATTTCTCGGTTTCAGCGGACTAGTTGTTGAGCTGGGCCACCACCTTGCCATTGGCCAGCACATCGGCCACGACGGAGTCGCCCACCTCCAGCCAGGGGGGATGCCGGCCCGGGGGCCTTGTACGGAACCTTGGGGCTGTGCCTGCAGCAGGCTGCAGGGCAGCGTCCCCAGGGTGGCCAGAATGGTCCGCCGTGTCGTGGTCATGGAATCTCCCTCTCTCTATCTGTCAATGTATGAGTGAGGCGGGATTGTAGAGAGGCGATGCCGGGCGCGGATCAATACTGGGTGTGGTGTCCGTAGTGGCCGTTGTAGCTGTTCAAAAGCAGCTGCGGGGCACGCGCCCCGTTGAAGTGCAACAGCAGCAGGTTGCCCAGCGGGGTGGCGCTGTCCAGCACCAGTTCATCGTCGGTCATGGGCTGGTACTGGTCCGCCAGCGCATGGCGCTCGAACACGCTGGCCAGGGCCAGGTCGGCGCTGAGGGGGCGGCCGTCCTTGTCCAGCAGCAGCGAGGGCTTGACGGCCATCTCCTGGTGCATCCAGTACCACAGGCCATCGCCGCCCATGGCGGGGCTGGGGCCGCTGCCCAGCCGGGCGTGGTCCTCGGGCGTGAGGCCTTGGGGGTCCCAGGCCAGGGCGCCCATGCCGTCGCCGACCGTGACGAACACCGCCAGGCTGCGGGCATAGCGCTCGTGCACGCCGGGCGAGAGAAAGTTGCCCGGGGCATCCTTGCCGCTGCGTGGGTAGCCGAAATCGCCGTGCATCAGGTCGAGCAGGGTGGTCATGGAGGCCGGGCGCACAAAGTGCGAACGGCCCAGGCGGATGTCGCAGGCCGACAGCAACTGCGCCACTGCCGGCGGCAGCGGGGTGCCCAGGCGCTTTTCCTGGGCCACCAGGGCGGCACCAACCACCGGCCTGGCGGGGGCTACGGTGAGTGGAGCGTCTTCGCCCTCGTGGACCGGGATCGCCTGCACCAGCGCGCGCACGCGTTCGGGCCAGGGCCGGCCCTGGTCGTACAGCGGTGTCGACATGCTGGCCAGGTCGCGCACCGCCCAGGTCCGCGTGAAGTGGCTGGCCTTGCCCGCCACGGTCACCGTGCCGCGCAGCTGCAGGCGCTTCACGCCCGCAGGCAAAGCCACGGTGGCAGCCGGCAGCCGGGGCTTGCCGGCCTTGGTGGAGCGGTGGTCCAGCTGCCCCACGACCTGGCCATCGGCCAGCAGTTCGGCCGCCACGCTGTCCCCGGCTTCCAGCCAGGGGTGCAGGCCGACCCGCATGCCGGCCGCCGCAGGTGTTTGCGCCAGCAGCGCCACGGGCAAGGCGCCCAGCGTGGCCAGCGTGTTGCGCCGGGTGGTCCCTGTCATCGAATCCCTCTTATGTTTTGCAGATGGGGCGCGATTGTAGGCAGGCGGCGGCGGGCGCTCGACAGATGGCCGGCGCGATGTGCCTCAGCCGGGGCTGCACTCAAGGAAAATTCGCACGGGTCAATACAACCCGTAGGGATGCCCGTAGCTGCACAGCCATAGCCTGGGGTGCCTCCGCTTGTCGAACTGCAGTTGCAGCAGGTTGGGGCGCGGCAGGGCCGTGTCCACGACGAGTTCATCGTCGGCCTGCGCCGAGGCCAGGCGAGACAACGCGAAACGCTGGAAGACCTGCGTGAAGGCGGCCTCGGCGGTGTGCGGCTGGCCGGTGGCGTGGTCCTGCAGCAAGGCGGGTTCGTCCAGCGAGTCCTGGTGCAGCCAGTACCACAGGCCTTCTTCTCCAGGCGCACCCTCGGGGTCCCAGGCCAGGGCACCCAGGCCGTCACCCACGTCCACGTACACGGCCAGGCTGCGGTCGTAGCGGGCGAGTACGTCGGGGGAGATCAGTTCCTGCAGCCCATCTTCGCCGGTGCGCGCGTAGTCCCACTGGTTCACCAGCATCTCGGCCACGGTGCCCAGGCCGCGGGCGCCCACGAAGTACGAGTCGCTGATGCCGATGTCCCAGTCCGCGAGCAGTTGCAGCAGGGCGGGCACGGGGGTACCCAGGCGCTGTTCCAGGGCCTGCAGCGCCGCCTGGCCTGGCTGCGGCGGTGCCGGTTCGATCTGGATGCGCGGGGTCTGCCGTGCCAGCGCATGGATGCGCTCGCCCCAGGGCAGGCATGGGTCGTACAGCGGGGCGGAGGCGGGGGCCATGTCGCGCACCATCCAGGTCCTGTCCAGGGCCGCGGGGGCCTTGCCGGCGAGGGACACCGTGCCCCGCAGCTGCAGTTGCTGCAGCCCGGGCCGCATGGGGACAAGCACCACGGGCTGCCTTTGCAGCCCGGGCCGCGTGGCCTCATGGTCGAGTTGCGCGACGACCCTGCCATCCACCACCACCTCGGCTGCCACGCGGTCGCCCACCTGCAGGCAGGGGTGGATGCCTGCGGCGGCTGCAGGGGGCGGGACGAGGGGCTCTGGCAAGGGGCGGACCACGGGAGTTTGCGACGCCGGGATTGTAGGCACGGCGGTGCAAGCGGTCGAACCTGCTCATGGCGTGGCCGGCTCGATGCGTGTCACCACATAGGCGCCGGCCTGCTGCTCGGCGCGAAAACGCACCTTGGCACCGGGCCTGACCTGCGCGGCCTGGGCCGGGTCGGTGACGCGGAACACCATGGTCATGGCTGGCATGTCCAGGTTGCGGATGGGGCCGTGGCGCAGCGTGACCTTGGCGCTGGCGGCATCCCAGCGCACGACCTCGCCCTCGCTCAGGTCCGAAGTGGCAGCGGCAGGGGCGGCATGGCTGCCGTGGTCCTCGCCATGGTCATGGTCGTCGCCCGCCAGGGCGGGCACGGTGCAGAGGCCGGCAGCCAGGGCAAGCAGGGCGGTGCGCAGATGGCGGGAGGGGGTGGAGCGGGTCATGTCGATTCCTTCTTGTTGCCAGGGTGGTTCGTGAAAACGCGGGTGCTGCCGTTGCGTGCGACCAGCAGCACGGCGTAGCTGTCCCTGCGGCCGCCGTAGGCGGGGCCATCCATGCCGGGCGACCCAATGGGCATGCCGGGCACGGCCAGGCCCAGGGCGTCGGGCTTTTGCCGCAGCAGGGCGTGCACATCGCTGGAGGGCACATGGCCTTCGACCAGGTAGCCGCCCACAAGGGCGGTGTGGCACGAACCCAGCTTTTGCGGCAGGCCCAGGCGGGCGCGCACGGCGTTGTTGCCGGTGTCGTGGACCTTCACGGCAAAGCCGTTGGCCTGCATGTGGTCCACCCAGTCCTGGCAGCAGCCGCAGTGGGGGTCTTTCCAGACCTCGACCGGCGTGGGGGCCGCTGCACCTGCTGCCAACGGCAGCGCGGTTGCGGCGAGCATGGCCAGCCAGGCGCGACGGGTGCTGGCGGTTGGTGTGTGGGTCATGGGATGTCCTTGCTCTTCCAGGGTCAGCCCTTGCGGGGGATGACGTTGATGGTGCCCACCATGCCGGCCTGGTAGTGGCCGGGGATCAGGCAGGCAAAGTCGAAGCGGCCCGCGCGGTTGAACTGCCAGACGATCTGGCCGCGCTTGCCGGCGGCCACGTGGGCCATGTAGGGCTCGTCGTGCTCCATGCCGGGGTGTTTGGCCATCATCTCGGCGTGCTGGGCCAGCGTGGCCTGGGTGCCGAGCACGATCTCGTGCAGCAGCTGGCCCTGGTTGTGCACCACCAGGCGCACGGTCTCGCCCTCGCGCACCTCGATGTGGGCGGGGGCAAAGCGCATGTCGTCGCCCATGCGCAGGGTGATGGTGCGTTGCACGGCCTGGGCGCTGCCGGCAATGCCCCAGTCCTGCTGCTGGGCGGGCAGGGCGGCCTTGGGTGCTGTGGCGTGGGGGGCATCGCCATGGGCCCAGGAGGCGCCGGTGCTGGCCAGCAGGGCAGTGGCGGTTGCAAGGTGCAGGGCCAGGCGGTTCAGTGGTCGGAGGTGGTTCATGGTGTGTCCTTGGATGGGGATCAATGCTGGTGGCCGCCGCTGTGGGCGGCGGGCTTGCGTGCGCGGGCGGCACTGGGCGCGGTGCCCGGCGTGGTGACCCGTGGCGGGGCGGGCATGGCGGCCGGCGCACCCTGCCATTCATAGGCCTGGGTGCCGGGCGGCTGGGCGTAGTGGCCTGGGTCGCGGTAGTCGCCCGCGGCCTGGTGGGCACGCACCTTGAAGGTGGTGAACATGCCGCCCATCTCCAGCGGGCCGTAGGGGCCGGTGCCGGTCATCATGGGGAAGGTGTTGTCGGGCAGCGGCATCTCCATGGCGCCCATGTCGGACATGCCGCGCTCGCCCATCACCATGTAATCGGGCACGATCTTCTGGATCTTGCCGACCAGGCCCTTGTGGTCCACGCCGATCATGGTGGGCACGTCGTGCCCCATGGCGCCCATGGTGTGGTGGCTCTTGTGGCAGTGGAAGGCCCAGTCCCCGGGTTCGTCGGCGACCAGCTCCACCTGGCGCATCTGCCCCACGGCCACGTCGGTGGTCACCTCGGGCCAGCGCGCGCTTTTGGGCACGGGCCCGCCGTCGGTGCCGGTCACCTCGAACTCGTGGCCGTGGATGTGGATGGGGTGGTTGGTCATGGTGAGGTTGCCCACGCGAATGCGCACGCGTTCGCCCAGGCGTGCCACCAGCGGGCTGATGGCCGGGAAGACCCGGCTGTTCCAGCACCAGATGTTGTGGTCCAGCATGGTGTTGACCTTGGGCGTGCGCGCCCCGGGCTCCACGTCGAAGGCGTTGAGCAAGAAGGCGTAGTCGCGCTGCACCGTGGCGATGTGCGGGTGCGCCGCCTTCGCGTGGGTGATCCACAGGCCCATCATGCCCATGGCCATCTGCACCATCTCGTCGGCATGCGGGTGGTACATGAAGGTGCCGGGGCGCCGCGCCACGAACTCGTAGACGAAGGTCTTGCCCGGCGGGATGGCCGGCTGGTTCAGCCCCGCAATGCCGTCCATGCCGTTGGGCAGGCGCTGGCCATGCCAGTGCACCGACGTGTGCTCGGGCAGCCGGTTGGTGACGAAGATGCGCACGCGGTCGCCCTCCACCACCTCGATGGTGGGGCCCGGGCTTTGCCCGTTGTAGCCCCACATGTTGACCAGAAAGCCCGGCGCGACCTCGCGCACCACGGGCTCGGCCACCAGGTGGAACTCCTTGACCCCGGCGTTCATGCGCCAGGGCGCGGTCCAGCCGTTGAGGGTGACCACGGGGTGGTAGGGCCGCCCGGTGGGCGGGTGCAGCGGGGGGGCGGTGTCGGCGCTGGCCTGCAGCACGGGCTCGGGTAGCGCGGCCAGGGCCACGCGGCTGACGGTGGTGGCAGCCACGGCCGTGGCCGCGCCTGCCGTGAAGAAATGGCGTCTTTGCATGGTAGGTCAGTGGCCTTTTGGGGTGGAGGGGGTGGCGGCGCCGGAGGCAAGGCCTTGCAGGGCGCCCGGCGAGGTGCCGGTGAGGGCCAGTTGCAGGTCGGTCTCGGCCAGCCAGAAGTCGCGCTGCGCCTCGATGGCGCCGGCCACCGATTGCGTGCTGGCGCGTGCCTCGGCCAGCAGTTCCCACACGCTGGCGAGCATGCCGTTGTAGCGCAGCGTGGTCTCGTCGCTGATGAGCTGGCGCAGCGGCACCACCTCATCGCGCTGCTGGCGCGCCAGGTCGAGCGCGGTGCGGTAGGTGAACCAGGCGCTGCGCACCTCGCTGCGGGCGCGCACGGCGGTGTCCTGCAGCGTGGCGGCGCTCAGCTCCACGCGCGCCTGGGCGCGGGTGCGCGCGGCGCCGCCCCAGTCGAACAGGGGCAGCGGTACATCGAGCTCCCAGCCGCGCGTGGTCTCGCGGTGGCCGCTCTCGCGCTCGGTCGTGGTGTTGCGCTGGTAGGCGATGCCGATGTCGCCGAACACCGCGCCCGCGCGCGCCCAGCCCTGCTGGCGCGCCTCGGTGTCGAGCTGGCGGCGCGCGGCCTGCACGTCCAGGCGCTCGCGCAGCGCGGTGGCCTCGATGCCATCGGCAGGCAGTACTGTCGCGGGCAGGGCCGGCAACTGGCCGGCCAGGGTGTAGCCCGTCTGCACGCCCCACAGGCCCATGCTGCGGCTGAGCTGCTCGCGCGCGGTGGCGGCGGCCAGGCGGGCGCGGGCGCGCTGGGCATTCGCCTCCTGCAGCACGGCCTGTTCGCGCGCATGCTGCAGGCGGCTGAAATTGCCCACGCGGGCCATGCGCCGGGCCAGCTCGGCACCGGCCTCGGCGGCCTCGACCATGCGCTCGTGCGTGGCGGCCACCTGCTCGGCGGCCACGGCGCGCAGCCAGGCGCGGCGTGTGTCGGCGGCCTGGGCCACCACCTCCTGCGCGGCCTGCAGCGTGGCCACCTGCATGCGCTCGGCCTGGCGCTCCATGCGCCAGGGCAGGGTCACCAGGTCCAGCAGGCTGAAGGCCAGCGTGCGCTCGATCTCGCGCTCGTGGCTGTTGGTCAGCCGCGCGATCGAGAACTGCGGGTTGGGCAGGGTGATGGCCTGCACGCGCTCGGCATCGGCCACGCCCAGCGCAGCCAGGCGCGCCTGCAGGCCGGGGTGGTTGAGCAGGGCGATGCGCACGGCCGCGTCCTGTGTGAGCGGCTGGGCCAGCCAGCCGGCAATGGCCTGGCGCGCCTGGTCGCGCGCTGCCGGGTCGGCGGCGGGCAGGGCGGTACCGGCCACACCGGTGCGTGGCTGCGCCAGGGCCTGCACGTCACCGCGCAGGCCGTCGGGCGAAACGCTGGCGCAGCCTGCAAGCAGGGCGGCCAGGGCCAGACCTGTCAGATGGGGAATGCTGCGGCTCATGGCTTGTTCGCCCCGTGCTGGTGGGGGGTGGCAGGCGCTGCCGGGGAACTGCCCTGGCCGGCCTCCCAGCGCACGATGTCGGCATGGCCGCGCGGGAAGGCGGCTACGGCCTGGTGGGCGGCGCGCCAGTCGACCAGCGGTGCATCGGCGCCTTGCGGCAATGCTTGCGGCTGCATGGGGGTGTAGGCCAGTGGGCTGTGGGTTGCCGGGGGCGCTGCCGCCGGGGCCGGGCCGGCGGCAGCGTGCGGCTGTGCCCCTGCCACGGCGGGCAGGAGCAAGGCCAGCCACGCCAGGGGGCGCAGCACGGGCCGGCGAAGAACAAACAAGAAGAGGTCGCGCATGGTGCGGTCTCCAGAAAAACGGGAATGGAACGGCGCCGTGGCCTGCGGTGTGCGCTCAGCTGGCGCTGGCAGGGGTGGGCGGGCTCGGGGCGGACGCGGTTCAGGTGCGCGGGGGGCGAAGTGCAAGCCCATGCGCCAGGGCAACGGCGCGCCAGCGGCGCCGGTCTGGGCGGCAGGGGATTGCCAGGCGCTCCCGCACAGGCCCGAACAGGCCCTGGGGATGCTCGAGCCTCAGGCGATGGGGGGCTTGATGGCCAGCGCGGCGGTGGCGCTGTCGAACGGGGTGGCTGCCGCAGGGGCGGCACCGGCCACCAGCGGCAGGGGCGCGGCCGGCATGGCCGGTGGCTCCATCAGGGCCGTGTGGCAGATCTCGCAGGCGGTGCAATTGGCGTGCTGGTGGTGCGTGGCGCAGCCGGTGCTGCCGGGCGTGCTGCCATCGCAGGCCAGGGTTGCGGCTTCGGTGGCCGCGTGGTGGCCACCCTGCATGCTGCTGCCATGGTCCCCCGCGTGGGCTGCCTCGCCCGCGGCGGCATGGTCGTGCTGGCCGTGGTGGTCCGCAGCAGCCGCCTGTGCCACGGCCGCCGGCGCAGGGTGCTGCATGGGCACCATGCCCGCGGCCATGGCGGTGCCCACCAGGCCCCGAAGGACCAGCACCACCATCAGCAGATAGAACAGGGGGCCGCGACGCATGGGCGCAATGATAAGACTTTTGGGCCAGGCGTCGCGCAAGCGCCGGCTTGTCGCATGGTTTACCCGCAAACGCGCCGAGGGCACCCGATCCGGGGGTACGATGTATCCAGATGTTTTTAGGGCTGCCTGGGCTTGGCGGGCGCTGGCGGACCGGCGCCGGGACCGCAGGGCCAGGCCGGTGCAAAAACCCATCCCTCCTCTTCGCGAAAGGCCCCATGCGTGCTTTGCCGCAGTTGGCTACGGGCTCCCTGTCCGCCAGGATCCGGCTTTTGATCCTGGTGGCCACGCTGCCTGCGCTGGCGCTGGTGGCCTACCAGGCTAAGGCCAACCGCGAGGAGTCGGTGGCCGCAGCGCGCGAGAATGCGCTGCTGCTCACCCGCAGCATGGCCTACAGCCAGCAGAGCCTGATCGACACCACCCGCACCTTTTTGCAGCAACTGGCCATGACCCGCCGGGCGCAGCAGCTCGATGCCCCCGATTGCTCGCAGTACCTGGCGGAGGTGCTGGCGCTCAACGCCACCTACATCAACATCGGCCTGCCCCGCGCTGATGGGGATTTGCGCTGCAGCGCCGTGCCGCCCAGGGCGCCGGTGAACCTGACCGACCAGCCCCACTTCCTGCGGGCCATTGTGGCGCGCGAGTTCTCGGTGGGCAGCTTCCAGGTGGACCCGGCGGTCGGCCTGGCCAGCGTGAGCTTTGCGCAGCCGCTGGTCGACCCCGAGACCCGCGCAGTGCTGGGCGCGGCGGTGGCCGTGGTGTCGCTCGACTGGTGGAGCCGCCGCCTGCACGAGCTGGGCCTGCCCGACGGGGCCGTGGCCCGCGTGCTCGGCCCCGACGGCCGGGTGATCGCGCGCTTTCCGCCCGATGCGCGGGAGCTGGGCACCCTGTCCGAGCTGCCCCAGCCCGGGGCCGGCGCCCAGGCCCTGCAGGGCGGCGCCCACCTGCTGGAGTCCGACGATGGCGCCCGCTACATCGAGGTGGCGCGGCCCCTGCTCGAATCCCAGGGCCGGCCGGTGGCCAGCATGCGCCTGTCGGTGCCGCTCGATGCGCTGTATGCCCGCATCGCGCGGCAGATGTGGCGCGACATCGGCTTTTTGCTGCTGGGGCTGCTGGCCTCGTTCGTGCTGGCACACGAAGGGGTGCGCCGCGGGGTGGGCAAGCCGCTGGCCCGGCTGCTGCGCGCCACCGACCAGCTGGCCCGGGGTCAGCAGGTGGCCCCGGTGCCCGAGACGGGGTTTCGCGAACTGGCCCAGCTGGCGCAGCGCTTCAACCACATGGCCCAGGCGCGCCAGCAGGCCGAGGGCGAGCTGCGCCAGAGCGAGGAGAACCTGGCCATCACCCTGCACTCCATCGGCGATGCAGTGGTGGTCACCGATGCCCGCGGGCATGTGGTGCGCATGAACGGCGTGGCCGAGCAGATGACCGGCTGGCCGCTGCGCGAGGCGCAGGACCGCCCGTTGACGGATGTGTTTCGCATCGTCAACGCGCGCACCCGCGAGCCATCGAAGGACCCGGTGCAACTGGTCATGGCCAGCGGCCGGGTGGTGGAGCTGTCCAACCACACCACGCTGATCGCCCGCGGCGGCGCCGAATACCAGATTGCCGACAGCGCCGCCCCGATCCGCAATCCCGCGGGCGGGATCACCGGGGTGGTGCTGGTGTTCAGCGATGTCACCGAGTCCTACCGCGTGCGCCGCCAGCTGGAGGACAACGAGGCGCGCTTTCGCACGCTCACCATGCTGTCCTCGGACTGGTACTGGGAGCAGGACGCGCAGCTGCGCTTCGTGATGCTGGAGGGCGAGGCCGCCAAGCGCACGCTGCCTGGGCCCCAGTGGCATGTAGGCAAGACCCGCCACGAGGTGGCTACCGACGACGGCGGCGGGGTGGCTGCGTCGGAGGGCACCGCGGTGGACTGGGCGCAGCACGAGCATGCACTGCGCGAGCGCCGCGAGTTCCGCGACTTCGAGTACCCGCGCCAGTCCACGGTGGGTGCCGTGGAGTGGGTCTCCGTCAGCGGCACCCCGATATTCGATGCCGACGGCGTCTTTCTGGGCTACCGGGGCATCGGCAACAACATCACCGCGCGCAAGAACGCCGAGCGGGAGCTGCGCATCGCCGCCATTGCCTTTGAGTCGCAGGAGGGCATGCTGGTCACCGATGCCGACACCGTGATCCTGCGCACCAACCGCGCCTTCACCAAGATCACTGGTTACGACAGTGCCGATGCCGTGGGCCGGCGCGCCAGTTTTCTCGCGTCGGGCCAGCACGACACGGCCTTCTTCACTGGCCTGCGCCGGACCCTGGACAGCGTGGGCGAGTGGAGCGGCGAGATCTGGAACCGCTGCAAGGATGGGCAGGTGAGCCTGCACCAGATGGGCATCACGGCGGTCAAGGACGCCCAGGGGCGGCTCACGCACTACGTGGCCTCGCTGAGCGACATCACGCAGAAGGCCGCCGCCGCCAGGGAGATCGAGCACCTGGCCTTCTACGATCCGCTCACCCTGCTGCCCAACCGCCGGCTGATGATGGACCGGCTGCAGCAGGCCTTTGCCAGCAGCGCCCGCTCGGGCCAGTACGGCGCGCTGCTGTGCCTGGACCTGGACCACTTCAAGAACCTCAACGACACCCTGGGCCACGACATGGGCGACGTGCTGCTGCAGCAGGTGGCCCAGCGTCTGAAAGCCTGCGTGCGCGACGGCGACACCGTGGCGCGCCTGGGCGGCGATGAGTTCCTGCTGCTGCTCAAGGGCATGAGCAGCGAACCCACCGAGGCGGCCGAGCACACCCAGACGGTGGGCACCAAGGTGCTGGCCGCGCTCAACCAGCCCTACCAGCTGGCCCTGCACCATGTGCACAGCACGCCCAGCATCGGCGCCGTGCTGTTCAGCGGCCAGAGCCAGTCGGTGGACGAGCTCATGAAGCGTGCCGACCTGGCCATGTACGCCGCCAAGACGGCCGGGCGCAACGCCGTGCGCTTTTTCGATCCGCGCATGCAGGCCGCCGTGACGGCCCGCGCCGCGATGGAGAACGACCTGCGCACCGCCCTGGCCGAGGACCAGTTCCGCCTGTACTACCAGGTGCAGGTGGGGCAGGGCGGGCGGGCCATCGGTGCCGAGGTGCTGATCCGCTGGCAGCACCCCGAGCGCGGCCTGGTCATGCCCGGCGAGTTCATCCCCCTGGCCGAAGAGACCGGCCAGATCCTCGCCATCGGCCTGTGGGTGCTGCGCACCGCCTGCCTGCAGCTGCGCCACTGGGAGGACGACCCCGCGCGCAGCCACCTGCAACTGGCCGTGAATGTGAGCGCGCGCCAGTTCCGCCAGGGCGACTTCGTCGACCAGGTGTTTGCGGTGCTCAGCGAAACCGGCGCCCGCGCCGACCGCCTCAAGCTGGAGCTGACCGAAAGCATGGCGCTGGACAACGTGCAGCACACCATCGCCCGGATGAACGCGCTGCGGGCGTTGGGCGTGGGCTTCTCGATGGACGACTTCGGCACCGGGCAGTCCTCGTTGTCCTACCTCACGCGGCTGCCGCTGGACCAGCTCAAGATCGACCAGAGTTTCGTGCGCAACATCGGCATCCAGGAGGCCGATGCGCTCATCGTGCAGACCATCATCGGCATGGCGCAGAGCCTGGGCATCGACGTGATTGCCGAGGGCGTGGAGACCACGGCGCAGCGAGAGTTCCTGGCGCTGCACGGCTGCAACCTGTGGCAGGGCTATTTGTTCAGCCGGCCGGTACCGCTGGAGAACTTCGAGCAACTGATGGCGCAGCGGTACGCGGACCACGGGTAGCAGGCCGATCCCGGGACGTGGCCCGGATGGCCGCGCCTTGGCCGTTGGCCGTCAGCCGGCGCGCTGCGCGGCGGGCGTGGCCAGGTACTCGCCCACGGTGATGCGGTAGCCGCCCGAGAGGTTTTTGGCAATCGCCTGAACGGTGTAGATCGGCCCCCATGGAATGCCGCACTAGGGCCTGTCAACACCAATTTCGGGGTCGCGAAGGCCCTTGCCGGCGTGCCGGTCTGGGCGTGCGACGCGGTGTGTGCTCTTGCACACGCAAGGAGCGCAACGACGAGTGGCGCGCCGGCAAGGGCCTTCCCTTCGGGTTGCCCGGCCTGGGGGCCGTCTGCGGCGTTGCCCGCGCTTGCAAGGTGCCTACCTTGCTGCACGCTGGCGCCTTGCATCCAGTCCCCAGACCGGGCAACGCGACCCCGAAATTGGTGTTAACAGGCCCTGGCCCAGCAGCAGCGATGCCAGCGTGTACAGCGCCTGCGTGAGCTGGAAGTTGTCCCGCGTGGCGAAGTAGTAGCGCGAGGGGATCTTGAAGGTCATGATGACCACGCTCACGGTCAGCAAAAAGCGCTTGACCTCGGTGTCGGGCGTGACCTTGCGGCCGTTGTACGTCGCGCCCCCGGCCATGATCTTCGGTGCGTTGGCCTGCAGCCACTGTTCGAAATGCGAGACCTCGCGCGCAGACTGGCCGGCCCGCGCAAAGAGAAAGAAGAACACCAGTGCACACAGCACCGAGATCCCCAGCAGCACGGGCCGTGACAGCACGGCGGTGCCGGCATCGTAGGCCAACAGGGCCTTGAGGCCCGAAGCGGTAAAGACCAGTCCTGCAATGAGCGCAAGCCAACGCATGTGAAATCCCTCCAGAAGTATCGTTTTGTTTTTCTGACGCCGGGCCGCTGCGCTGTGGCAGATGGGCCGCAACGGGCAATCCAGGCCTTGCCGGGCCGGCGCCCCTGCGTCACGATGGACTGCAGTCGATGGCACCCGCGCCGCGCCAAGGGGCGGCATTGCCACCGTGTCACTTTCGAGCCACTGGAGTTCCATGCTGTTTCGCAGAGTTGTTGCCACCCTGGCCTTGTCGTTGTTGTCGGCGGGGGTGTTTCTGCCCTTTGCCCAGGCGGCAGAGATCCATCCTCTCGAATACGAGCAGTTGCGCGACCGGATCAAGCAGCGCGGGTCGGCACCGGTCGCGGTGTGGCTGCTGCGCCTCTTCAGCATTCCGGACGCCGACGCCAGGGCGGTTGAATTGCAGGCACGGATCGACCGGCTGCTGGTCGAATTGGGGCGTGAGGCACTGCCTGGTGGCCGGCATGTGAACAGCGGGGGCGGCATCATGCTGTGGGTGACGGAGGCGGGCCTGGAGATCGTAGTCAACAGCCCCCTTGCCCTGCGCGTGCTTTTCTTCAATGAGTGGCGCCATTCGACCCTGCTGCCGCAGTCGGATGGCCACCTCGACGAACTGGACCGCCGGCTGAAGACCAGTGCCAGCGGGTGGGTGGACGTGGAAGCAACGCTCGCCGTGCCGGGGGCCGAGTTCGACATCGATCGCCATACCGGAGAGGGTTCTGTCGTGCTGAAATCGCCCGCGCAGCACAGCGCGGCGGTGGACGCCGCGATGCTGCTGTTCAGGCGCCTGGGCGTGCCCACCTCGTCCGGCCTTCCGGCCAGCACGGCAGGCGGTGTCATCACCGTGCTCGACGTCTCGGGCGTGACCCGCAATGGCACCGTGCTGCTGCGCACCAACGAGCGCGGGCTGGCAGAGCTGGCCTGGAACAACTGGGCCATCGCGCTGAAGGCCCCCGGGTACAGGCCCATGCTCGCGCCGCTGGTGATCCCGCAGGGCTACACGACCCAGCCCGAGCCCGGTGCCGGGCAGTCGCGGGCGGTCGTATTCCTGAAAACCCCGGCGGAAGAATGGGGCGTCGCGTTGGCAACCCGCAATGCCATCTACCGGCGCGCACTGGAGGATGTGCTCGCGCCCTATGCGGTGAGCGGAACGCCGCGGTGGGAGGAGGCGTTCGGCAGGACCACCGTGGTGCTGCCGGATGCCGAGTTGGAGCGCCTGGCCCAGGCTCGCGATTTGCGTGTGAAGTACGTGGTCATCGAAAAGCCGATCAACAAGCCCGCAGCCCCACCCTGAGGGTCACGTCCCCATGTACCGCCCCGGTCGGTGGTTCATGGCCAGCACCAGGTTGAGCGCCACCGCGCCGGCAATCGACCACAGCACACGCAGCGGCTCCACCGTGAACAGTGCCAGCAGCACAATACAGCAGTCCACCGCCATCTGGATCTTGCCCGCGCGCCAGCCGTAGCGGTCCTGCAAATACAGGGCGGCAACGCCCACGCCACCCAGGCTGCAGCGGTGGCGAAACAGCACCAGGAACCCCGTGCCCGTGATGGTGCCGCCCGCAATCGCGGCGTACAGCGGCTGCAGCTGCGCGAACTGCAGCAAGTGCGACTGCAGCTCCGTCAGTGCTGACAGCAGCAGCACCGCGATGAAGGTCTTCACCGTGAACGCCCGCCCCAGCTTGCGCAGCGCCAGCCAGTAAAAGGGCAGGTTGACCACGAAGAACAGCTTGCCGAAGCCGATGCCCGTGGCGTAGTGCGCCAGGAACGCCAGCCCCGCCGTGCCGCCCGTGAGCAGCCCGGCGCTGGTGAAGAAGGCGACACCGACCGAGATCAGCAGCACGCCGGTGAAGATGGCGACGGCGTCTTCGGTGGGGGTGTGGGGGGCGGGTGGGGCGGCGGCTGCAGAATGCTCGGAGCTGGTCATGGCGAGGGCGCGAAGGTAGGGGGAACCACTGGGCGGGGCATGGATTGGACCACGCAAGCCGCGTGCCGGGCTTGCCCTGGGTCAACCTGATAGTGCGAGAAACCGCGTGGAAGAACTCTCTTCTACGGTTAGGATGGCGCCCACAAAAAGAGAGGGAACCATGACCATGAGGATGATTGCGCCGGTGCTGCTCGCCTTGGCGCTGGGTGGCTGCGGCACCACGGCCGTGCTGGAACCGGGTTCGGCCAAGACCATCGATCCCGATGAATCGTTGATCGTGCTGGGCGTGAACCCGGGCTACCGCGTGTTAGTGTTCCCGGGCGAAGTCGTTGGCGGTCAGTTCAAGCAAAGCGGTTTTGCAACGGCTGTTATCAACGGCGCAGCGACCGACGGCTACGTTGTCGCCAAGGCGCGCGCGGGCCAGGTACTGGGCCTGACCAGTGTGTCCGCGCAGGGCGAAGGTCTATTTGGCCGTAGCTATACCGCCTGCGGGGGCGCACGCGCACCGGTGTTCCATGTGCCCAAGGGGCAGATCCTGTACCTGGCCGACATCCGCTACGAACCCAGCGGCGGGCGTTCGCTGAACATCCGCTATGAAGACCGCTTCGAAGCGGCTGCGGCGTTCGTTCGCAAGCAGTACCCGCAGTTCGAGGGAACCATGCAGCGCACGCGCGTGGAGGCATTGCCCATGGCGGGCATCTGTCAGCCGAACATCATCTACATTCCAATCTACGTGGGGCGCTGAGGTTCATGCAAGGCCGGAGTCCGGCTCGGGTGCCTTCCCGGTTCGTCACCTTGTTCTGCGGCCTGCTTTCGCTGCGGTGATTCAATCCGACCGCCCCACCACCGCCGCAATATGCTCCACAAACAGCTTCACCGCCTCCGCCGTGTTGTCCTTCGCCCAGATCACCCCCACCGGCCCGAAGCGGATGGTGCGGTCCAGGGGCAGGATGCGCATGTTGCCCAGGGCCACCTGGTACCGGGCCATGGCTTCGGAGCACACGCCGATGTAGTCGCCCTGGTGCACCAGGGCCTGCAGGGTGGTTATGGCGGGGGTTTCCACCTTGGGGCGCAGCCACGAGGCGCCGGCGTCCAGCAGCGCGGCGTCGAGCTGTGAGCGGGTGAGGGTGCCCGGGGGCGGCATGATCCAGTTGTCCTGCACCAGGTCGATCAGGCGGATGGGGCCCTGGGCGTCCCAATGGCGGCTGGCGCGGCCCACCACCAGGCAGACGTTGTCGTCGAACAGCTCGCGGTGTTCCAGCCCGTCCTTGTAGGCGCGCGAGTCGAGCGAGCACACCACCAGGTCGAGCTGCTTGTTGTCGATGCCTTCGAGCAGCTGGGTGAGCGGGCTCTCCGACACCGTGACCGAGATGTACGGGTACAGGGCCTGGAACTCCACCAGCGCCTGCGGTATGCCGCGCGCCACCCCGGCCCACACGCTGCCGATGTGCAGGCGCGCCGTGCGCCCCTGGGCCAGGGCGCCCAGCTCGGCCTGGGTGCGGGTGATGTCGCCCAGCACGCTGATGGCCAGGCGCTTCATGATGATGCCGGCCGGCGTGAGCTGCACGCGCCGCCCTCGCGTGACCAGGGGCGTGCCCACCAGCTCCTCCAGGTCGGCCAGCCAGTGCGACATGGCCGACTGCGTCATGTGCAGGCGGGCGGCGGCCTCGGTCAGGGTGCCGGCCTCGTCCAGCACCATGAAGGATTCCAGATGTTTGACCTTGAGCCGGCGCGCCCAGGCCACTTGGTCGTATGCAGTCATGAGCAAATGCTAATGCATCCATCGTGCTAATTCACTGGTCCTTGGGGCGGCTGCGCCGAATAATGGCCCGCATGCAGGCAGCACTTTTCACAACGCTGCCACCTTCCCGCCGCCTACCCCCGGAGATTTGCCGTATGAAGAAACCTTTCTGCCTGGCCGCCAAGGCCGTGGCGCTCGCGCTGTCGTCGCTGGCCGCGCTGCCCGCCGTGCAGGCGCAGGACGCCAACAACTACCCCACGCGCCCGATCCGCCTGGTGGTCTCGCAGCAGGCGGGCGGCAGCTCCGACACCGTGGCGCGCCTGTGGGCCGAGCATGCGGGCAAGGCCATCAATGCCACCATCACGGTGGAGAACAAGCCCGGCGCCGGCGGCATCATCGCCGCGCAGCAGGTGCTGGGCCAGCCGGCCGATGGCTACACGCTGATGTTCGGCGGCGTCTCGCAGATGGTGCTCAACAAGTTCGTCTACAAACCGCTGCCCTACGACCCCGAGAAGGACTTCGTGGGCGTGGGCATGCTCAGCACCGTGCCCTTCATCCTGGTGGCCAACCCGGCCACGGGCTTCAAGTCGCTCGACGACCTGGTCAAGTACGCCAAGGCCAACCCCGGCAAGCTCAACTTCTCGTCCTCGGGCCTGGGCAATTCCACCCAGTTGGCGGTGGAGCTGTTGCAAAAGAAGCTCGACATCAGCATGGTGCACGTGCCCTTCAAGGGCGAGCCCGACGGGCTCATGGCCACCATCGGCGGCCAGACCCAGGTGATGGCGCCCGTGGGCGGCTCGGCGCTGCCGCACATCAAGAACGGCAAGATCGTGCCCCTGGTGGTGCTGGCCCCTTCGCGCCTGGCCGAGCTGCCCGACGTGCCGGCCGCCAACGAGCTGGGCGTGAAGGACTTCGACACCATGGGCTGGAGCGGCATCGTCGCCAAGGCCGGCACGCCCGCCGCCATCATCGCCAGGCTGCACGAGGGCACGCGCGCCTTCCACGCCAGCCCCGAGGTGCAGGCCAAGCTCAAGGGCATGAACGCCATCGCCATGCCCGGCCCGTCCAGCCAACTGATGGAGGTGACGCGCCGCGACACCAAGGCCTGGGGGCCTACGCTCGAAGCCCTGAACCTCAATCCCAAGTGAGGTGATGCGGCCGGCCCGCTGATCCCCTGCATGCGCCCGCTGCACTGGCAGCCGGCGCATCTCTTCCATTCTTTTTGAGTTTCTCCATGAAAAAACAAGCAATGGTGTCCTGCCCGCAGCCCGAGGCGGCGGAGTCCGGCATCGAAGTCCTGCGCGCGGGCGGCAACGCGGTGGACGCGGCCGTGGCCGTGGCGCTGTCGCAGACCGTGGTAGACCCGCTGATGTGCGGCATCGCGGGCTTCGGCACGGCGGCCGTCTTCCTGCCCGGCAAAGAGGCATACGAGTATTTCGACTTCCACGCGCCCGCGCCGCTGGCCGCGCGCGAGGACATGTGGGCCGCGCTGCTCGAAGGCGAGACCAAGGACGGCTTCGGCTTCATCCTCAAGGGCCGGGTCAACGACATCGGCGCGCAGTCCATCGCCACGCCGGCCACGCTCAAGGGCCTGGCCGCCATGCATGCCGCCCACGGCCGCCTGCCGTGGAAGGAGGTGGTGGCGCCCGCCATCGCCTGGGCGCGCGATGGCTACTTCGTGCGGCCCGGCATGTACTCGTTCTGGATCGACCAGACCCTGGCCGGCCGCGCCAGCAACATGGACCGCCTGCACTACAGCGACGAGGGCCGCGCCCTGTACTGCCGGCCCGACGGCAGCGCCAAGCCCATCGGCACGCCCATCGTGAACGAGAACTTCGCCCGCGTGCTGGCCCAGGTGGCCGAGGAAGGCATCGAGCCCTTCTACGAGGGCGAGCTGGCCCGGCGCATGGTGGAGCATGTGCAGTCGCTGGGCGGCCTGCTGTCCATGGACGACCTCAAGAGCTACCAGGTGCGCCGCGCAAAACCCCTGGTGGGCCGCTACCGCGACCGCGTGGTGACGACCAACCAGCCCCCGGGCGGCGGCGCGATGCTGCTGCAGATGCTCACCATCCTCGAAGAGTTCGACCTGGCCGGCATGGAGCACAACGGCCCCGAGTACCTGCGCACCCTGAGCGAGGTGATGAAGAAAGCCACCACCGACAAGGACCGCCACATCGGCGACCCGGCCTTCGTCGAGGTGCCGCTGGACCAGCTGCTGTCCAGGGAGAACGCCGCCCGCGTGGCCGCCGACATCCGCGCCGGCAAGCGCCACAGCGTGGAGCGCGTGAACCTGGGCGCGCCCGTGCCCAAGGACACCACCCACGTCAGCGTGGTCGACGGCGAGGGTGGCTGCGTCTCCATGACGCATTCGCTGGCCATGCCCTCGGGCGTGATCACGCCGGGCATGGGCTTCTTCTACAACGGCTGCATGGGCGTGTTCGACCCGCGCCCGGGCCGTGCCGGCAGCATCCAGCCGGGCAAGAGCCGCTTCACCTCGTCGTGCCCGAGCATCGTCTTCAAGGACGGCAAGCCCGAGATCGTGCTCGGCGCGCCCGGCGGCACGCAGATCGCCATGGGCGTGTTGCAGGTGTTGCTCAACCTGATCGACCACCGCATGGGCATGCAGGAGGCCGTGTCGGCCCCGCGCTTCTCGTCCACCAGCAACTCCATCGACGTGTGCAACCGCATCCCGCGCCATGTGGGGCGTGAGCTGCAGGCCCAGGGCTACGAGGTGCTGCGCAACCCGTACAACTACACCATTGGCTGGGTGCATGGGGTGCAGATAGCTGCCGACGGCACGCTGCACGGCGGCGCCGACCCGGGGCGCGACGGGGTGGCGTACGGCACGGCGGTGGCATAGGCTCCTGGGGAACCGGGCCTTCTCCTACAGGCGGGTCAGTGCGCGGCTGACCTGGTGGCCTGGGCCCGGCACGGACAGTGGGGTGCATGCACGCCCCTCCCGCCAGCCCGCCCGGCAAGCCAGACCGCGACCCTCCCGAGCCCTTGCCTCCCTACGGCCAGCCAGCGGGCGGCTGGGGTTCGCTCAAGGCCGTCACCGTGAGCCTGGTGCGCGAGGGCGCGGTGTTGCGCACCGCCAATGCCCTGCGCCAGCAGAACAAGCCGGGCGGCTTTGCCTGCGTGAGCTGTGCCTGGGCCAAGCCCGCCAAGCCGCACCTGGCCGAGTTCTGCGAGAACGGCGCCAAGGCCACTGCCTGGGAGCTGACCGACAAGCGCGCGGGTGCGGACTTCTTTGCCGAGCACACCGTGACCGAACTGCGCGGCTGGAGCGACCATGCGCTGGAAGGCCAGGGCCGCTTGGTGGACCCGCTGCGCTACGACGCCGCCAGCGACCGCTACGTACCCACCACCTGGGAGGAGGCCTTCGCCGCCATCGGCAGCAGCCTGCAGGCACTGCGGGCGCAAGACCCGCAATCGGCGGTGTTCTACGCCTCGGGCCGTGCATCGCTGGAGACGAGCTACCTGTACCAGCTGCTGGCGCGGCTGTACGGCAACAACAACCTGCCCGACAGCTCCAACATGTGCCACGAGAGCACCTCGGTGGCGCTGCCCGAGACCATCGGCGTGCCAGTGGGCACGGTGCGTCTCGACGACTTCGAGCAGGCCGACGCGATCTTCTTCTTTGGCCAGAACGTGGGCGTGAACAGCCCGCGCATGCTGCACCAGCTGCAGGAGGCGCGCCAGCGCGGCATCCCCGTGGTCACCTTCAACCCGATGAAGGAGGTGGGGCTGGTGCACTTTGCCAACCCCCAGTCCCCGCGCGAGATGCTGAGCACGGCCGAGACGGTGATCAGCACCCAGTACCTGCAGGTGCGCAACGGCGGCGACATCGCAGCCATTGGCGGCATGTGCAAGTGGCTGATCGAGGCCGACGATGCTGCCCGCATGGCCGGCGCGCCGCGCGTGCTGGACGTGGACTTCATCGCCCGCCACACCCAGGGCCTGGAGGCCTTCGCCCCGGCCATGCGCAGCCTGTCGTGGGACGACATCGAGCGCGAAAGCGGGCTGCCGCGTGCCGCGCTGGAACAGGCGGCCCGCACCTACGCCTCTGCCAACGCCGTGATCGGCATCTACGGCATGGGCCTGACCCAGCACCGCGAGGGCGTGGCCAACGTGCAGATGGTGAGCAACCTGTTGCTGCTGCGCGGCAACATCGGCAAGCCCGGGGCCGGCATCTGCCCGGTGCGCGGGCATTCCAACGTGCAGGGCCAGCGCACCGTGGGCATCACCGAGAAGCCCGGGCTGGCGCCGCTCGACAAGCTGGCAGAGCTCTACCACTTCGAGCCGCCGCGCGAGAAGGGCCGCAACACCGTGGCCACCTGCGAGGGCGTGCTCGACGGCTCGGTGCGGGCCTTCATCGGCCTGGGCGGCAACTTCGTGCGCGCCGCGCCCGATACGCGCCGGCTCGAAGAGGCCTGGCGCCGCATGCCGCTCACGGTGCACGTGGCCACGCGGCTCAACTACACGCATGTGCTGCCCGGCCACGAGGCCTGGCTGCTGCCCTGCCTGGGCCGCATCGAGGTGGACGCGCAGGCCACGGGCCCGCAGACCGTGTCGGTGGAGGATTCGACCGGGTGCTTTCACGCCTCCCAGGGCGTGGCCGACCCCGCGGCCAGCAGCCTGCGGTCAGAAGCGGCCATCGTTGCCGGCATCGCCCAGGCCACGCTGGCGCCCAACCCGCATGTGCCCTGGGAGCGCTGGGTGGGCGACTACGCGCTGGTGCGCGACGCCATCGAGGCCACCTGGCCCGAGGTTTTCGCGGGCTTCAACCAGGGCCTGCACGCCCCCGGCGGCATGCCCCGGCCCAACCCCGCGCGCGAGCGGGTGTGGAAGACCCCAAGCGGAAAGGCCTGCTTCATGCTGCCGCCGCCCATCGCCGCGGCAGGCCCTGACGCCTCGGTGCTGCGCCTGATGACGGTGCGCAGCGACGACCAGTTCAACACCACCGTCTACAGCCTGAACGACCGCTTTCGCAACGTGTGGGGCAGCCGCATGGTGCTGCTCATGCACCCCGAGGACATGGCCGAGCGCGGCCTGGCCGAAGGCGCACCGGTGCTGGCCACCACCGCACTGGGCGCAGGCGAGGACGACGGCCATGCCCGCCAGGTGGCGGGCCTGCGCGCGCTGCCCTACGACCTGCCGCGTGGCTCGGTGGCCGGCTACTTTCCCGAATGCAACCCGCTGGTGCCCTTGTCGCACCACGCGAAGAAGAGCCAGGTGCCAACCGGCAAGTGCATCCCCATCCGGGTGACGCTGGCCGATGCGGCCACCGGAGCCCAGCCATAGCCACCCACGAAAGCACCCACCCATGCCTACCCCCACGCTTGCCACGCCCCTGGCCTACACGCCCGACTGCGAATTCCAGGAGGAGGACGAAGCGCAGACCACGGCCGAGCTGCTGGAGACGCTGCGCGGCATCAGCGAGAAGGTGGCGGCCGATGAAGGCCGCGCCTTTCGCAGCGTGCACGCCAAGAGCCACGGCATCCTGCACGGCAGCATTGACATCCCGGCGCTGCCGCCCGTGCTGGCCCAGGGCCTGTTCGCCACACCGGGCAGCCACCCGGTGGTGATGCGCCTGTCGAGCACGCCCGGCGATCTGCTCAATGATGCGGTATCGACCCCGCGCGGCCTGGCCCTCAAGGTGCGGGAGGTCGATGGCGTGCCGCTGGACCCGGCCGATGGCTCACGCAGCCAGGACTTCCTGATGGTCAATGGCCCGGTGTTCAGCGCGCCCACGGCGCGCAAGTTCCTCAAAAGCCTGAAGCTCTTGGCCGCCACCACCGACAAGGCGCCCGCCGCCAAGGCCCTGCTGTCGGCCGCGCTGCGTGGGTTGGAAGCGGTGGTGGAGAAAGCCGGCGGTGAAAGCGCCACGCTCAAGGCCCTGGGCGGGCACCCGGCGACGAACCCGCTGGGCGAGAGCTACTTCACCCAGGTGCCGGTGCTGTTCGGGCCGTACATGGCCAAGCTATCGCTGGTGCCCGTGTCGCCCGAACTGGTGGCCCTGCACGGCGCGCCCGTGGATCTGGCGGACAGGCCGCACGCGCTGCGCGATGCCGTGTCCGGCCACTTCGCGCAGACTGGTGGCGTGTGGGAGCTGCGCGCCCAGCTGTGCACGGACCTGGAAAAAATGCCCATCGAGGATGCCTCGGTGCAGTGGCCCGAAGACCTTTCGCCTTTCGTCACCGTGGCGCGCATCACGGTGCCGGCGCAGGCGTCGTGGGACGAGGCCATGTCACCGGCGGAAGACAATGCCCTGGCCTTCAGTCCCTGGCACGGCCTGGCGGAGCACCGGCCACTGGGTTCCATCATGCGTGTGCGCCGCCGTGCGTATGCCATGGCATCGCAGTTCCGCCACACCTACAACGCGGCGGCGGCCGACCCCGAGTCGGCGCACAAGTTCGGCGTAGCGCCCGTGGCGCCGTCGCCATGACAGCGCAGGCGCTATTTCAACTCCGCCAGGTAGGCGGCAATGTGCCGCGCGTCGGCCGGGCTCACACCCATGGCCGGCATGGCGGTGCCTGGCTTCACGGCCTGAGGCTCGCGCAGCCAGCGCTCCAGGTTCTCGGCAGTGTGGGGCAGCACGCTGGCGATGTTGGTGCGCGCTGCAAAGCCCGCGAGCGAGGGGCCCACATGCACCTCGGGCCCCGTCACCCCAGGGATCATGTGGCAGGCATTGCAGGCATGCTGGTACAGAGCCTGGCGGCCCAGCACGGCGTTGCCCATGGCGGGCGGCGCAGCGGCCATGCGCGCCGCGCCGCAGGTGGCGATGGTGCCCGTGCGGCGTGCGCCGTCCACTTCCTCCACCGTGATCTGGCGGAACGCGGCCACGTCCAGGTCGGGCAGGCGCTGCAAAAAGGCCACGGTGGACCACAGCTCTTCCTCGTCCATCCGGTGCTCCCAGGCGGGCATGCCGCTCATGCGGATGCCGTGGCGGGTCAGCCAGTACATCTCCCTAGCGCTCCATCGCCGCGCCGCATCGACCAGCGGGCCGGGCAGGGGCTGCATGCTCTTGCCGATGTCGCCTTGCGGCACGCCCGGGCCGCCGTGGCACTGCAGGCACTGGTCGCGGTAGCAGCCCGCGCCGCGCAGCACCATGGCCTCGTCGAAGGGCGGCGGCTCGTCCACGCCGGTGCGCGCGCGCAGCTTGACCGACTGGTGCATGGCGGTTTCGAGCAGCTGGTACAAGGGCTTGAAGTGCTGCTCGCTCGCGGCCACGTTGTACAGGCCCAGGTAGACCGTGGCGAAGCCGGCCGCTGCCGCCAGCACGGCCACGGCGAGCATGGTGGCGAATATGGTGGCGTAGACGGTCCTTCTGTGGGGCATCGGTTCATTATGTGGGCCTGCCGTGCGGCGGGATGTAGGACGCGGGGATGCAGCACTCCATGAAGCGCTTGATCGGATCCCTGGTCTGTGCGATGACGTTTCCAGTGGTGGCCTGGGGCGCTGGCCAGGCCCTGGGTGATGCGCGGCGGGGCGCCCTGCTCATCGCGCAGTACCAGTGCGGCGCCTGCCATGCCATTCCCGGCATCGCCAGCGCGCGCGGCAAGGAGGGGCCGACGCTGGCTTCCTACGGCCTGCGCAGCTACATCGCCGGCCGCATTCCCAACCGGCCCAACCTGCTGGTGCGCTGGATCGCGCAGCCCTCGGCCCTGGTGCCATCGACCACCATGCCCGACATGGGCGTGCCCGAGCAGGACGCACGCGACATGGCGGCCTGGTTGGGCGAGCAGCGCTGAGGAAGGCATGGCATGACCGCGTCACCCACCCTGGTCCCCGTGCTGTCGCCCGCGGGCCCGGCCGCGCAGGCCATTGCCGAGATCAGCTGGGTGCTGCTCATCGGGGCCACGGTGCTCTTCGTGGGCACCATGGCGCTGCTGGCCTGGGCGTTGGTGCGCCGGCGGCGTGATGGCGAGGTGGTGCTGCGCCCCCTGTGGTGGCTGGCCGGTGGCGGCCTGGTGCTGCCCGTGCTGGTGCTCACGGCGCTGTTCTTCTACAGCCTGCACCGCGCCCCGCCCTGGAAGGCCGTGCCGCCGGCCGATGCGCTGGTGGTCTCGGTCACGGGTCGCATGTGGTGGTGGGAGATCCGCTACCGCGACCCGGTGAGCGGCGCCGACATCGTGACCGCCAACGAGCTGCGCCTGCCCGTGGGGCGGCCGGTGTACCTGGGCCTGTCGAGCCTGGAGGTGATCCACAGCCTGTGGATTCCGGAGCTCGGGGGCAAGATGGACATGGTGCCGGGGCGGGTGAACCATTTGTTGCTGCAGGCGTCGCGGGCGGGGGTGTACCGGGGGCAGTGCGCTGAATTTTGCGGAGAGGCGCATGCGCGGATGGCCTTGCATGCGGTGGCGATGCCGCAGGCGGAGTTCGATGCCTGGCTGGCGGGGCAGGCGCGGCCGGCTGTGGTGGCGAATTCACCGGCTGCGCTGCAGGCGGGGAGGGCGGTGTTTGAGGGGCAGAAGTGTTTTGTCTGCCATACCGTGCGGGGTGTGGCTGAGGGTTCTCGGTTGGGGCCGGATCTGACGCATGTGGGGGGGCGGTTGTTCATTGCTTCGGGGACTTTGAGGAACGGGCCTGTGGAGATGAAGCAGTGGCTGTCGCAGGTGCATGAGGTCAAGCCGGGGGCGCGGATGCCTTCTTATGCGCGGTTGTCGCAGGGGGAGATGGATGCGTTGGTGCAGTGGTTGGGGGCGTTGAAATGATGTGGTTGTTGGATGGGCTTTGGTTTTGCTGGCTGCATGCTTCGGTTGATGGCGGAGGCCGGGATGTGCGCCCGGCAGCGCGGCTGGTTTTGCTGGCATGCCTTTGCCGAGGGCGGGAGCCGGGTCTCGGCCCGGCGGCCGAGGTACCTTTCTTTGCTTCGCCAAAGAAACGTACCCCA